>JBOGYA010000375.1:0-2869 GCA_050696515.1 Solirubrobacteraceae bacterium | reverse complement strand
ATGTGATCCAGCCGCCGGGTAGATTGGTCACGACGCTTCGGGGGCCCCCCCCGCCGCGTACGGTGCCATTGATGCCTCCTTCTTGATCTTTGGCGCTCCGTCGCGCATCTTCGCGAGCACGCGCTCAGGTCTTGCACCCATGCGCGGTGCAACAAAGTCCAACCACAACGACTCGAGGGGAATAACGTGAAGAAAGCTCTATCACTCATTATACTTGCAGCGGTGTTGTTCGCCGGTCCTGCCTTTGCCGCAGACCCGGTTGTCGGCACTTGGAAGCTCAATGTCGCGAAATCAAAGTTCAGCGCGGGCGCAGAGCTGACCGCCGGCACCCGTGTGTACACCGAGGCCAATGGCGTATACACGCTCGATCAGAAGCTGACACGCGCCGATGGCAAGGAAACGTCGAACAAGGTGCAATACCGCGACGGCAAGGAGGTAAAGCAGGCCGCAGGCGCGTCGGGGGCGGATGCGACGCTCGCGAAGAAGATCGATGCGAATACTTGGGACTTCGACCTCAAGAAGGATGGCAAAGTCGTCGGCCACGTGCGTAGGATCGTCTCAGCGGACGGCAAGACACTAACGGTACACAACACGGGTACGCAGCTGAGCGGTGTCACGGGCGATGAGACGCTCGTGTTTGACCGGCAGTAGGATTTGCAACGGTGTGTGCGCACACGGATGTGCGCACCGACGAGGTACGTGCCTTGCCAGAGGGTGCCGGTGGCGTGACGACGGCGTGGCAATTCAGTCGTTTGAGCGTTCGCCCCCCGAATGACGGCGAACGGCGCCTTGGGGCACGTACCGTCCACTGGACGCGGTCGGCTCCACTCGAGTCCGCGAGAAGGACTTGCGGGCGAGCGGGGACGACGACTGAGGCAGATTGAATGTGGTAGCGGGGGCCCGATTTGGGACTTATTTTCAGGCGCGGACGTTAAGGATTCGGCTCCGATAGGTCGTGCGCAACAAGCCTCGGTGAGAGCTAACAGCCGTGTCTACTTGCGGCTCGCGGCGTAAACCAGGGGAACTTCTTCTCCACGATCGCGTCCTGGCCCGCCTGGATCGAAGAGGTGATGTGCGACTTCATCGGCCTCCTTACATTTGGACCGAGCTTTGTCGCCGCAGAGTGCAACCTGTTGTATGCCACAGATCCGAGCGCTTCGGGTTTAGGTCCGGGGCATCCTCCCGTCGGGTGCCGTGCTAACTACTTACTCTCTGCGGCTGCCTTGTCCAGCGATGGCTTCACCGCGTTCGACAGCGAAGCCCCCAAAAGCGTCCGCCGGCCAGCGCCCACGCTCGCCGCGCGAGATCAACCGCAGCACTGAGCAGGGTGACCGCAGGAGCGGGGGACGGCTGGAGGGTGTGCGGGAGCGGAGCGGTTGAGTCAGGCGGGCAACGCGTTGGGTCCTCTGCGGGCCAGCCAGAGCAGCATCAGGCCAAGCAGGGCGCTGGCAAGGATGCCGGTGAGGGCGTCGATGACCAGGCTGCCGGCGATGCCACCGCGGGCGAAGCCGAAGGCGTCGACGTACAGCATGTAAGAAATGGGCATGAGGCCGAGAGTGCCCAAGGCGCCGAGGAGGCCGACCGCGAGGTAGAGCGGGCGCAATGGCATCAGGCGGCTGAGGGCCGGAAACACGAGGCAGCCGACGATGCCCCCGGCAGATACGCCTATGCCTCCAACGAGCCCGACGAATCCGGGCGAAGCGTGGAAGTCACTGCCGCGGCCGCCGAGGAAGTTGGTGAGCGAGAAGGTGGCGGCGGGAGCGGCGAAGAGGGCGATGGCGACCAGCACTTCGCGGCGCTTGACCAGGGCGACCAGATCGCCGAAGAACTGCGGGAAGGACTCGCTGGCGAGGCGACGGTCCGGGCCGGGCGCCTGCATGAACGGAAAGGCGAGGGTCGGCAGTAGGATGGACGCGGCTAGCGCAAGTGCAGCGGCCAGCGGCGAAAGGTGGCGCACGAGCTGGTTGCAGCAGATGGCCATTATGCCGAAGCCGCCGACGTTGCCGATGGTGATCCAGACGCTGACAGATTTTTCTTCCTCGCCGCTGGTGATGGACGAGAGCCAGCCGCCGACGGCGCTTTGGTAGAGGTAGGCGGCGAAGAAGCCGACGGTCAGCGCCGTTTCGAGCAACGCAAGGTGGTCGAGATTGAGGAACCCCACGACGAGGGTGAACGAGGCGACGACTGCGAGGACAACCGCATACCAGCGGCGGCTGAAACGGACGTCGAGGACAGGGCTGAAGAGGAAGGCCCAGAAACCGGGGGAAAAGGCAACCGCTGTTACTCCCGCGATGGCTGCCTCGGGAACCTGGCGGTCGCCCAGAATCTGGGGGACGGCGAAGGCGACGACTCCGCCGTAGAGGCCGTAGGCCAGGTTGGTGAGACCCATGATCTGGACGGGAACACGATGGCGTCTTGGCATGCTGACAGGAGGCTAACATACGAACACACGGGCCTGGCGGAAACCGGGTCCGGCGACAGTGGGTCGGTCCCATGGCGTCATGTCGATTTAGGTACACTGATCGTCGCGTGATCACTCGAATGGGTAGGGAAAAAAATGATAAAGCATGAATCGCCTTTCGACCTTAGCGGTCGCATCGCAATAGTGACGGGCGGCAACGGCGGCATTGGCCGCTCCATCGCACTCGGACTGGCACGCGCCGGCGCTGCTGTTGCGGTGCTCGCTCGAAACGAAGAGAAGAACGGCCGGATCCTCGAGGAACTCAGAGCCGTCGGTGTCCCGTCGCTTGCACTTCGTCTTGACGTAACGAAGCGTTCGACGTTGGAGCAGGCAATGATTGACGTCGAGCGCGGCCTCGGGAGCATCGATATCCTTGTCAATAATGCGGGCGTGGCAATGATCAGCGGT
>JBOGYA010000374.1:0-2871 GCA_050696515.1 Solirubrobacteraceae bacterium | reverse complement strand
GGATCAGCACGTTGCAGTAGGCGAGTTGCACGTGGCCCGAGCAGAACACGTCCTTCGGAGTTTCAAGTTCCTTCCAGGTGTTGGCGACCGGGTCGTAGAGGTAGGACTTGAAGCTGCCGGCCTTGAACGCCATCGGGTTGTTGCCCGACCCGGCCATGACCAGCAGCTTGCCGTTCTGCAACAGCACCGCGTGCACCGAGCGCGCGGCGGCGGAGTCTTCGAGCACCGTCCACCTGCCGGTCGCGGCGTAGCCGCTCGGCTGTTCCTGCGATTCTTCGGGTTCACCCGGTTCTTCGCGTGTTTTTTCACCCGGCCCGAGCGGCCCGGTCGGGAGCGGCCCGCCGAGCGGGACCCCGGTCGCCGGCGAGCTCTGAGCGCCGCCGGCGGCGGGTGGTAGGACGGGCGCGAGCGCCTGGGGGTGGGAGGTGGCGTCGATCAAGGTGAAGCGCCCGCTCTGTACGGTGCCGCCGGCCTTCAGCAGGACGCCGAAGGCAATCCGGTCGACCGTGCCCTGGATCGGGCGCAGCAGCACGGTGACGGTCGTGAACCGCCTGCTCGCGCGCAGCGTCCTGGCGGCGTACCACGGCCGCCAGCCGTGGGGGGTGTGCACGAGCACCTCGAGGCTGAGCGCGGCGGCCGTGCCCCGGTAGCGCAGCGAGGCCGAGTAGGAGTGGCCGACTTCGACCCGGGGCGCGCAGGCGGGCGCTTGCGTCACCATCACCGGCCGGCGCGGGCTGGCGTGCAGCGCGAGCGCCCCGCCGGAGTCGCGTGGCGCGCCGGAGAAGCGTACGGTCGTGCCGGTGAGCGCCGCCTCCGAGTAGCAGGCCGGGACGCCCGCGCGGCGCGCGGTCAGGTCCGGGTTGGCGATCAGGTTGTCGGTGTGGCGCACCGCCGCGGCGGTGGCGGCCGTCCACTGGAGCCGGCTCCCCGCGTGCCCACCGTCTGGGCGGCTCTGGCTGGCGTCGGGCACGGCGGCACTCAGGCCGAGCGTCATGCTCGCCAGCGCACAGACCCTCCATGGACCGAGGCGCTCAAACCTCCACCTTCCTACCAAGATGTCGCCCAAGCTACACAATCGGTTGCACATTCGTCTAATTAACGAGTGGCGACTTGAAAGGCTTATGTGGCCTTACGAGGAGCTTCCCGTGAAGCGGGTCACACCGACACTCCTAGTTGGGGTGCTCGCGCTGGGGGCGTGGCTGGCCGGCAGCAGCGTGCCCGCAAGCGCCCGCGCCGTCGCGCGGCAGCGCGCTGCCACCCGCGCCTCCCACGGCAGGAAGGCGTGTAGACACCGGCACCGGTGTGTGCGGCAACACCAGCCGAAGGAGGGTAAAGCACCACCAACGGAAGCACCCGCGGAAGCACCGCCGGCCGCAACGCCTCCCGCGCAAGAAGCCCCCGCCGAGGAACCGCCGGCGAAGGAATCACCACAGGCAGAACCCCCGGCAGAAGAAGCCCCCGCCGAAGAACCCTCCGGCAGCCCCTCATACGCGCTGCGCCTGTTCGCCGCTCAGAGCTTCTTCAACCAACCGCTCTCCGCGTCGGCGCCGCAGGCGCCGGACTCGGCGCAGCTGGTCGCGGCCTTCGAGCATCAGGTGCAGACCTACTACGGACACGTGGTGATCAACACGACCGAATGGAGCGCTCCCGTCTACACGGTGCCGGCGAACGCGACGACGACGGCAGTGGTCCCGCAGAACGCGACGTGCCCGCGGGGGGGCAACCTCTTCGAACCGTTCGCGCAAGACATGAGCGCCGTCCCGATCCCGGCGGGAGCGCAGGCGGCGCAGGGCACCGACGAGGACATGATCGTGTGGCAGCCCGCGAGCGGCCACGAGTGGGAGCTGTGGCGCGCACACCAGGAAGGCGGGCGGTGGACGGCGTGTTGGGGGGGCGAGTTTCAGGATGCGTACACCAGCGCAGGCGTCCTCCCCGAACCGCTGGGCGTCTCGGCCTCAGGGCTGTCGATCCTGGCGGGGCAGATCCACCTCGAAGAACTGCGGCAGGGCACGATCACCCACGCCCTCGAAGTGACGCTGCCGGACACGGCCGCCGCGGGCTTCGTGTGGCCGGCCAACCGCACCGACGGCGCCTCCAACGACGCCTACTCGATCCCCGAGGGCACCCGCTTCCGCCTGCAGGCGAGCCTGGACCTGAGCTCGCTGCACCTGAACCCGGCGGCGCTCGCGATCGCGACGGCGATCCAGCGCTACGGGATGATCGTGGGCGACACCGCGGGGGCGGTGGCATTAGAGGCGCAGGACCCCACTCCGCTGATGCGAGCCGGCCAGCCCAACCCCTACGCAAAGCTGCTGAGCGGTGGCCCCTACAACGCGCTGAGCGCGATCCCCTGGAACCAGCTGGAAGTCGTGAGCCCCAGCTACCGCCGGTAGCAGCCGGCACACCCCATGTGGTTCTTGGGTCGCATCCGCGCGGGTGGACGCGAGGCCCACGGCCGTGGGCGCGGGGCCTCCGTGCCCCGCGGCAGCGCCCACTTCCGCAAAGAACGGGCGGCAGGGGTGCGCACCTGGGATCATGGCCCCGATGAGCTCCGATCCCTCGGCTCGAGAAGCCGGTGGCCGGGCCACTGCCACCCCGGCGCCGCCCGCCACTCGTCATCTGCACGGGCGCGAGATCGTGTGCGTGGGGTTCGCCGACTGGGACACGGAGCTGTGGACCAACCAGCACCACCTGATGTCGCGCATGGCGCGCGCGAACCGCGTGCTGTTCGTGGAGTCGCTCGGCCTGCGCCGGCCGCAGCTCGCCAGCCGCGACCTGGCCCGGATCGCGCGCCGGCTGCGGAGCGGGCTGGCCCCCCCGCGCGCGACCGACGGGCTGCGCGTGCTCTCGCCGCTCGTGCTGCCGCTACAC
>JBOGYA010000373.1:0-2875 GCA_050696515.1 Solirubrobacteraceae bacterium | reverse complement strand
GGATCGAGCGGCGGCTGCGCGATGCGCGCGAGACGCTCGCGCGCGTGGCCGAGCGCGGCGCCACCGTCCCGTACCTAGGCGAGCCGCTCCAGCTCGTCCCGCAGACGGGGCGCACGCGGGTGCACCGCCGCGGCGAGCGCCTCTTCGTGCCGGAGGGGGACCCGCGGCCGGCGCTCGAGCGCTTCTACCGCCGTGCGGCCCGCACTGAGTTCGGCGCGCGCCTCGACCGCGCGACGGCGCTGGTGGGAACTCCCTACAGCGGCCTCTCGATCCGCGCGCAGCGCTCCCGCTGGGCGTCGTGCTCAGCGCAGGGGCGGATGAGCTTCAACTGGCGCCTGCTGATGGCCCCAGAGAGCGTGCTCGACTACGTCGTGTGGCACGAGGTGTGCCACCTGGAGGTGCTCGACCACTCCCCCCGCTTCTGGGCGCTTGTCGAGCGTCGCTGCCCCGGATGGCGGGAGCAGCGCGATTGGCTGCGCCGCAATGGGGCGACGCTGGTGCTGTAGGAGCTGTTGTGGTCCTTACTTTGATCTGTGGGGCACCGGGCGGACTGGGCGCGAGGCGCGTGTGTCGCCGGCAGGGCTGGCAAGCTGGCGCTCCAGGGCAGTGAATGCCTCGATGATCTCGGGCGCCTCGTAGGCTCGATTGCGCCTGGTGATGGTGATCGGTTGCAGGATGCCGGCCTCGACCAGTCGTTCGATCGCGGTGTGCGTGGGCTTGAAAGTGCGGTCGATAAGCGCTTCTGCGCTGTGCATGGTGAGGATTGGCGCGCCGGGCAGACTGTGCAGCAACACGTCGGTCGCCGAGTTTGCGCGGATTGCGCCCAGTCGCTTACGCCACTCGGCCTCCAACTGCTCGGCGCGAGCTTGGAACGCGGCGGCGTCCGACGCGCAGCGCGTACAGGCGCCGGCAAAGCGGGCGATCCACGTGTTCACTCCCTGGACTGCCTTACGCGACGTCGGCGAGCCGACGTAGCGGTACTGGGTGAGTCCGTCGATGTAGGTGCGAGCCCAGGTGGCCAGCACGAGCGAGACGGGGGCTAGAACGCGCGGTGCCAGTCCCCGGCGGCGCAGGACGAGATGGATGAGGGCGCGTCCCGCCCTGCCGTTGCCATCCACGAACGGATGGATGGTCTCGAACTGGGCGTGTGCGATCGCGGCCTGGGCGACGGCGGGAAGCTCGTCGGTGTTGCAAAAAGCGCACAGATCGTCGAGCAGCCCCGAGACGTGCTCGGGGGGCGGGGGGACGTACGCAGCGGAGCAGGGGTTGTAGTCGCTGCCGCCGATCCAGTTTTGGGTCTCGCGTACACGCCCCGCATGGGCGTCGAGATGTGTTACCCGCAACAGGCGGCGGTGGATCTCGAGCAGCAACTCCACCGTGATCTCCTTGCCCACCCCGGCACGCTCGACGCCGTAGACCATGGCGTCGATGTTGCCAAGCACCTCTGTTGCGGTGACGTCGGAGGGCGACTGGGGAAGCGAACGCTCGGCCTCGGCTCGCAGCAGGCGCCTGGCCCCGACCTCGAGACCCTCGATGCGGGACGAGGCGACCGACTCCGCGCGAAGCAGGATGCGGGCAAGCGCCTCTGTATCCACGAGCGCCGTCGTCTCGGCGTTCATCCGGGCGATCGCGGTTTCCGCGTCGGCGATGTCCGCCGCGACGTCCCCTTCGAACACGAATTGCCTACCGATCAGGAGATCGGGGACGTAGGCCTCGTAATCGCATGAGCGCGTGTCTTTGCGTGGCAGACCGTGGCCGCCGATATCGCTGTGCCAACGACGCTTCAGAACCTTCGACATGGATCCCCTTTGACTGGATGTTACCAAACAACCTCCAGTCATAGGGCCACCTTGATTGGAGGTTATCAAACAACCTCCAATCACAAGCCATGATTCTTAGAGGTTAGGCTAAGCCCCGCCCCTCGACAGGCACGTAGTCCCGATCGCGCTCCCCGGTGTAGATCTGGCGGGGGCGGGCGATCTTCTGCTCTGAGTCTTGCACCATCTCCAACCACTGCGCGATCCACCCGGAGGTGCGCCCGATCGCGAACATCGCGGGGAACATCGCGACGGGCAGGCCGAGCGCCTCGTAGATCAGGCCGGAGTAGAAGTCCACGTTGGGGTAGAGCTTGCGCGAGGTGAAGTACTCGTCGTCCAGCGCGCGCTTCTCGAGCTCCGTGGCGACCTCCAGCAGGGGGCTCTTGCCGCGCACCTCGAAGACGTCGTCGAGGTACTTGCGGATGATGCGGGCGCGGGGGTCGTAGTTCTTGTAGACGCGGTGGCCGAAGCCCATCAGGCGCTCGTTGCCCGCCTTGACCCCCTCCAGGAAGGCGGGGATGTCCTGCGCCTTGCCGATCCGGCCCAACATCCGCAGGGCGGCCTCGTTGGCGCCGCCGTGCAGCGGCCCGTACAGCGCGGCCACGCCGGCGGCGACGGCGGAGTAGGGATCGACCTGCGTAGAACCCACCGAGCGCACGGCGTTGGTGGAGGCGTTCTGTTCGTGGTCGGCGTGCAGGATGAACAGCACGTCGAGCGCCTTCTCCAGGCGCGGGTCGGGCTTGTACTTCAGCTCGGTCATCCGGTACATCATCGAGAGGAAGTTGCCCGCGTAGCCGAGGTCGTTGTCGGGGTACACGTAAGGCTGGCCCATGTTGTGGCGGAAGGCGAACGCCGCGAGCGTGGGCATCTTCGCGAGCAGGCGGATGATCTGGATGTCGCGGACGCCCTCGTCTCTGATGCGGCTGGCGTCGGGGTAGAAGGTCGAGAGGGCGCCGACGGAGGCGACCAGCATCCCCATCGGGTGGGCGTCGTAGCGGAAGCCCTGCATGAAGTCCTTGACGTTCTCGTGCACGAAGGTGTGGATCGTGATCTCGTGC
>JBOGYA010000372.1:0-2889 GCA_050696515.1 Solirubrobacteraceae bacterium | reverse complement strand
CTGCCGGCTCATCCCCGCTCGCTGCAGGGCGGCGACCGCCGGCTCGGACCGCGCGGCGCTCCGGCGCGCACTGACAAGGATCCTCCGAGCCGGAGCGCCGTCCCCCGCGGGCTCTCCAGCCGGGTCCTCCTCGATCGGCCGTACGAGCCCGTCCCGCTCCAGGCGCGTGAGCGCCGAGTAGACGTTGGAGTCCACGAAACCGGCCGAGGAGAGGCGTTGGCGCAGCTTCGCCGTCAGCCGATGAGCCGGGCCAGGCTCCTCGATGACCAGTCCCAGAACTGCGATCTTCGCGGACATCTCTCTCCCAAAGCTTCTTGGCGATCTTGCTCTTGTGGCTTAGCCACACCGTACAACACCGTTTCCCCCACCGTACGGTGTGTTACATAACTTACACCAAATCCGGTTTTGGTGCAGCGCCTTGACGAACGGTACGAATCTATTGATACTTAGTATCCGTGTATAGATCATATCGTCAATACCAAAGCATCCGCTTGCCGCGCACCGTCAGGAGCTCCCGCGCGCAATCCCTCCACAGCCCCGGCAAGAGCACGTAAACATCGCCGGTTGTAGAGCCATCCATGGCTTGACAACCCCTACGTAATCCCCAGGCGATCGAGTAGGCTCTCGTCTCCTCGCCAGTCCCGGCGCACCCGCACCGACAGGTCGAGGTGCACCCGGCAGCCGAGCTCCCGCTGAAGCTCACGGCGGGCTGCACTGCCGATCGCCCTGATCATCCGGCCCTGCGCACCGATCACGATGCCCTTCTGAGAGGCGCTCTCCACCCAGATCAGCGCCCTGACCCGCGTCAAGTCCGCACGCACGCGCTCCAGGTCCTCCACCACCACCTCTACCGCGTGGGGCAGCTCCTGAAAGGTGCGCCTGATCGCGGCCTCCCGGATCAGCTCCGCCGCCAGCAGTTGCAGCGGCTGGTCGGAGCGTTGCTCCGGGGCGAACAGGAAGGGGCCCTCCGGCATCAGCGCCGCCAGGTGAGCCACCAGCTCTCCCACCCCCTCTCCCGTGCGCGCCGAGATTGGGAACACCTCCCCCTCCAGGCCAAGCTCCGCCGCGCCCCGCAGCGCCTCGAGCGTCCCCGCACGGCTCAGCCGGTCCACCTTGTTGACCGCGATCGCGGTGGCGGGGGGGGTGAGAGTATGGATCGCGGTGGCGGCAGGGCTGAGGGGGTGGATCGCGGTGGCGGGAGGGGCAAGGGTGTGGGGGTCAGTGAGCTCAAGGTGGGCGGGCACCAATCCCCCGAGCGCGTGCGCGATGAAGCGGTCGCCCGGGCCCACCCCCTGCTCGCCGCTCAACACCAACAGCGCCGCATCCGCGCCCGCGAGCTCCTCACGCACCCGCCGCGCCATGCGCGCCGTGAGCGCGTCCCGCGGGCGCTGCACCCCCGGCAGGTCCACCAGCACGAGTTGGCACTCCCCGTCCGTGCGCACTCCCCGGATCGCGCGGCGGGTCGTCTGCGCGCGGTCGGAGACGATCGCCACCCGCTCCCCCACCACCGCGTTGAGCAGCGTCGACTTGCCGACGTTCGGACGCCCCGCCAGCGCCACGAAGCCCGCCCGGGTCATGCCCCCGGGGCACCGGTGCTCGCTGGCAGGCTCTCCCACCGCAGCAGCTCCGCTTGCACCGCCAGCATCTGCCCCTCGTCGGTCTCGTGGTCCATCCCCACCAGGTGCAGCACGCCGTGGACGATCGCCTCGCACAGGTCCTCCGTGTGCCCCGGGCAGATCACCACGTCTCCGAGCTCGCGCGCGCCCTGCTCGCCGGGCGCGGCGCCGTCGATCGGAAACGAGAGCACGTCCGTCGGTCCGCTTTTACCGCGGTGCTCCGCATTCAGCGAAGCGATGCGCACGGTGTCGACGAACTCGATCGCCAGGTGGCCCTCGTCGACGCCGGCTGACACCGCGGCGAGGACGCACAGGCGCCGCACCTGCGCGGCCGGCGGGGCGTCCGCTCCAAGCGCCTGCGCGCCGAGCACCTCGACCTCGACCACCGCTCTAGAACCGCCGGCGATCCGTCGCTCGCACGTCGGGAAACGATCGCTGCGGCGCGTCCCGGTGAGCGTGCTCGTCGTAGGCCTCCACGATCCGCTGCACCAGCTTGTGGCGCACCACGTCCTCGCCCCCGAAGCGCACGAACTCGATGCCCTCGACCGTCCCCAGCACCTCGCCCACGGCGATCAGACCCGACTGCTGCTCGGGCGGCAGGTCCACCTGCGTGATGTCGCCCGTCACCACCATCCGCGAGCCGAACCCCAGGCGCGTCAGGAACATCTTCATCTGCTCCGGCGTCGTGTTCTGCGCCTCGTCGAGGATCACGAACGAGTCGTTCAGCGTCCTGCCGCGCATGAACGCCAGCGGCGCGATCTCGATCACCCCCCGCTCCAGGTGCCCGGTGACCTTCTCGGGGTCGAGCATGTCGTGCAGCGCATCGAACAGCGGGCGTAGGTAAGGGTCCACCTTCGCCATCAGGTCCCCCGGCAGGAAGCCCAGCCGCTCCCCCGCCTCCACCGCCGGGCGCGTCAGGATGATCCGGTTGACCTCGTTGCGCGACAGCGCCGCCGCCGCCATCGCCACCGCCAGGAACGTCTTGCCCGTCCCCGCCGGGCCCACCCCGAAGGTGATCGTGCGCTCGCGGATGCAGTCCACGTAGCGCTTCTGGTTGACCGTCTTCGGGGCCACGCGCAGCGAGCGGTGGCGCCACACCACGTCCTCCAGCACCTTCGCCGGGGACTCGTGAGCGTCCAGCGCCCCCGTCACCGCCGCGATCGTCCCCGGGCCGATCTCATGGCCGCGCGCGATCAAATCCGAGAGCTCCCTCACCACCCGCTCCCCCGCCCGCATCTCCCCTTCCGAGCCGTCCAACGTCAGCAGGTTGCCG
>JBOGYA010000371.1:0-2891 GCA_050696515.1 Solirubrobacteraceae bacterium | reverse complement strand
GTACGTGGGCGATGAAGGCCGCTACAGCGATCGGGATAGGGGTTGCCTTCGGCGCCCTGCTGCTCTCATCCATGATGGACGGGACCTCTCCTGCCTCGTTCATCAACATCCCTGCGCTGATGATCATCCTTGGCGGCACCGGCGGGGTGACGCTCGCGAGCGTTGGGATGCCCGCGATGAAGCGCATCCCCTCCCTCTACAAGCTCTCCTTCTCCGCCGAGCCTCCCGACCTGCGCGGGCGCCTGGACCTGCTGGTCTCGCTCGCCGACCAGGCCCGCCGCGAGGGCCTGCTCGCGCTTGACGCGCAGCTCGGGGAGGTCGACGATCCCTTCACGCGCAACGCTCTTCAGCTTGTGGTTGACGGCACCGACCCCGAGATGGTGCACGCGATCATGGAGGCCGAGGTGGATGGCATGGCCGCCCGTCATGCGGCAGCGGCGGCGCCGTTCGAGAAGGCCGGCGGCTTCGCTCCCACAATGGGGATCATCGGCACCGTGCTCGGGCTCGTGCACGTGCTCCAGAACCTCGCCGCCCCCTCTACGCTCGGACCCTCGATCTCCGCGGCATTCCTCGCGACCCTGATGGGGGTCGGCGCGGCCAACGTGATCTTCCTGCCGATCGCCAACCGCCTGAAGGCGATCTCCGCCGAAGAGGTCGAGCTGCGGATGATGACGCTCGAGGGGATCCTCTCGCTGCAGGCCGGCGACAACCCGCGCCTCGTCGCGGACAAGCTGATGTCCTACCTGCCGCCCGTCGAACGCGCCGAGGACGGCGCAGACCCCTCGCCGGCCGCGAGCCTCCAGGCCGAGGCGGCCTGATGGCGCGCGGTCCCCTCCCTGGCCGCGAGCCTGCAGGCCGCGGTGGCCCGATGGTCCGCACCGCTCACACGGGGAGCCGCTAGCGATGGCGCGCGGGCACTCCCGCCGGCGCCGCGGGCACGCCGCCGAGCACGACAACGACGAGCGCTGGCTGCTCACCTACGCGGACATGATCACGCTCTTGATGGCGCTCTTCATGGTCCTCTTCTCGATCTCCTCGGTCAACATCTCCAAGTACCACACCCTCCAGCTGGCGCTCAAGGCAGCCTTCTCCGGGGACATCCTGCCCGGCGGCAAGTCGATCGCCCAGCCCGGCGCGTCCGCCAACTCCAGCCGCGCCCCCACCACGATCGACACCCCGGCGATCGTGCGGCTCACCCCCAACGTCACCTCCGAACTCGAACACACTCCGAGTCAGCGGGAAGCCAGCCCCCAGTCGAACACCGCACAGGCGAGCTCCGCGTCCGCGAGCGCGACCGCGGCCGCCAACGTCTCCGCTGCCCAGCAGGAGCAGGCCTCCTTCGAAGCGCTCCAGCGCGAGCTCAACGCCTACGCCGCCCGGCACGGGTTCGCGCGCTCCGTCCACACCGCGATCGAACAACGCGGCCTCGCGATCCGCGTGCTCACCGACTCCCTCCTGTTCCCCTCCGGCTCCGCCGCCCTCGAGCCCGCCGGCCAACCGCTGCTCCGCGAGATCGCGGGGCTCCTCAACGTCGACCACGTCCACCCGATCGCAGTCGAAGGCAACACCGACGACGTGCCGATCACCGGCGGCGCCTTCCCGAGCAACTGGGAGCTCTCCACCGCCCGCGCGAGCTCCGTCGTGCGCTTCCTGATCGCCAAGGACGTCGACTCCCAGCGGCTCTCCGCCACCGGCTACGCCGACCAGCGGCCAATCGCCACCAACTCCACACCCGCCGGGCGCGCGCTGAACCGGCGCGTCGAGATCGTCCTGCAACGCCTCTACTGAAACCCCGCCCCCGGCCGATACTACGACCAGGTCCCCGCCTCAGCCACACCTCCCCCAAGCGACCATGTCCAAGAAGAAGCTCCTCCTCCCCCTGCTGCTGCTGCTCGTGCTCGGCGTCGGCTACTCCATGAGCAAGTCCAAGAAGACCGCCAAGCAGAAGATCGCAGGCACGATCTACGTCATGCCCCAGCCGTTCCTGGTGAACCTCTCCGAAGGCCACTACGCCAAGCTCTCGGTCGCGCTCCAGCTCGCTCCGGGGCAGTCCGACGGGGCGTCCGCCGAGGGCTCCTCGAGCTCCGGGGAAGGCGCGGGGACGCTCCCCGAGGAAGCCGTCGTCCGTGAAATCGTCACCGACACCGTGACTGGCCAAAACGGCGCCACGCTCGTCTCCAGCCAGGGTCGCGCCTCGATCAAGCACCACATCCTCGCCAGCATCCAAGACCGGACCGACGTCAAGGTGGAAGCCGTGCTGCTCCCCGAACTGACGGTCCAATAGAGATGGCACTCCCGTGAACGAGTCCGAGCTACCTGACGCCACCCCCGAGCCCGCGCGGGCTTCCGGAGCGGCCACCGCCGTGAGCGGAGCGGTCGTCTACGAGCAACTCGACGAGGCCCCGGCCGGCGCCGCGCACGCCCCGAACGGGACAGGGGAGAACGGCTCCCCCTCCAGCGCCCCCCCGCACGACGGCGCCGACCTGCGCCGCCTCAGCGACGTCCCCATGGAGCTCTCCGTCGAGATCGGCCGCACCCGCATGACCGTCGGCGAGACGCTGCAGCTTCGCGCCGGCTCGATCGTCACGCTGCAGCGGCTCGCCGGCGAACCCGTGGACCTGCTCGTCAACGGCACCCCCCTCGCCCGGGGTGAGGTCGTCATCATCGACGAGGAGTTCGGCCTGCGCGTCACGGAGATCGTGGAGGGCGACCCCGCCGCCGCCGGCCTCGGCGAGCAGGGGGTGGGTGGGGATCCCATCGACACCGGCCACCCAGCGCCGCCCGCCCCGGCTCCGCCCCCCGCCGCGCAGGCCGACCCCGCCGTGCAGGAGTGAGGGGGCCACGATGAGCCAGGCCGAGCAGCAGGACCTCGAGGACCCCCCGCTCGGAGA
>JBOGYA010000370.1:0-2911 GCA_050696515.1 Solirubrobacteraceae bacterium | reverse complement strand
CAAGCACAAGCGGCTCAAGCCCGGCAACTACACCCTCACGGTCACCGCGACAGCGTCCGGTAAGAACTCCACCACACAGACCCTGCGCTTCACAATCGTTCACTGACACCCGCCGTCGCGGGCGGTGATTCGTCCGGTTGTACAGCATCGCTGCTTGGTCGTTATGACTTGGGGTACCAGCCTTTGCCCTGCTTGACGATCTTCCCCTCCTGCTCGAGGCCCGGAAGCACGCGGTAAAGGTAATTCTGCTTGATGCCCATTTTCGCCCCGAGCTCGGCGATCGTGATGCCGGGCTGGCCCCGCACGAGCGACAGCGCTTCCACTGCGCGCTTACCGCTGCCTTTGCGCCGTCCGGCAAGGCGTTTCGTGGAAGGGGCGGCAGTCGCGACTTTGGTCGAGCTGCCCGGTGGGCGTCCCACTCTTTTGGGGCGATCTACTGTTTTGGGCCGGCCAGCTGTTTTGGGGCGGCCCGTTCCTTTGCGGGTCGTTTCGGCTGCGGCCGCTGCGCTGGCCGGGGCGGCCGTGCGTGAGCGGCTGATGGAGCCAGGTGGCCGTCCCGGCCTACGATGGCGAGTGGCGCCGGCAGCGGTCGCTCTCACGGCCCTAGCAGACGATGCAGCCACGCCCGCTAGTGGTTCATCTGTGAAGTTCGTTGGTTATGCCTCGAGGACCTTGCCGGTGTAGGTCCACTTGAATGGTTTGGCGGTTTGGTTGTAGGTCTCGATGAACGCGAGCATTTGCTCGGCGAGGTCTTCCTCGCTAAAGAACATTCCGTGCTTCAGGAGGCGGCGGTAGAGGATCGAGAAGAAGATCTCGACCTGATTCAGCCACGAGGCGTGTGTCGGGGTGAACCGGAAACTCCAGCGGGGGTGACCGGCCAGCCATTCTGTGACCTCTTGGGTGCCGCGGGTGGAGAGGTTGTCACTTACCGCAATAATCTGCTGTCCCTCCACGACGGGGATCTCGGTGTCGAGCTGGTCGAGGAAGCGGATCAAGTCGAAGCGGTTGCGGGTCTTTGACGGCATCGCGAGCACGTCACCCTCGTGGACTTTCAGGCACGCGAACAGGCACTTGTCAAGAGGCATTGAAAAATGTAGGTCGATCGGCATCGAAAAATGTAGGTCGGTGGTTGGTGGGGCCGGTTGGGGCGTCGACGCGATCGGCATCGAAAAATGTCGGTCTCAGGAGGCGGTGGGAGGTTCAGGGGCTGCGCCGTTGGGAGGCTGCTCGGTGAGGATGTCTGTGCGGCCGCGGAGGCGGTAGGAAGGTCCGTTGATCGTGAGGACCTCGGCGTCGTGTAGTAGCCGGTCGAGGATCGCGGCGGCGAGGATCTCATCCCCGAGTAGCGTCGCCCACTCGGAGACGCGCTTGTTGGAGGTGATGATCATGGCTGAGCGGGTGTAGCGGCGGTTGATCAGCTGGAAGAAGCGGTTAGCGTCCGCGGGCTCCAGCGTTCGGTAGCCAACCTCATCGATGGCAAGCAGATGGGGGCGCTGGAGGTGTGCGAGCTTGCTCTTCAGCTTCCCCGCTTGGTCGGCGCTGCGGAGCTCTGAGATGAGGTCATCGAGGGTGATGTAGCGCACGAGGTAGCCGGCTCTGAGGGCGTCCATCGCTAGGCCCACCGCGATGTGTCCCTTCCCGACACCTGGGGGCCCCAAAATCAAGGCGCAGACGCGACGCTCGATGAACCGCAGGGACCGCAGCTCGGCGATGCGCTTGGGGTCCAGTGTCGGCTGGAACGCGATGTCGAACTCGTCGAGGGTCTTGTGATGTGGGAGCCCGGAGAGCTTCAGCCGGGAGGCGTAGCGGCGGCCCTCGAGCACCCCGACCTCCGTCTCCAAGACGAGGTCCAGGAACTCGCGGTAGCCGAGCTTTGCGTTCTCGGCGCGATCGACGAGCTCGTCCGCGGTGTCGGCGAGCCCCAAGAGCTTCAGCTCTCTGGCGTTGCGCGTGATGCGCTCACTGATCAGTTCACCCATGACTGACGGCCTCCTCGTAGCGGGCCAGTGGGCGGGCGTGAACGTCGTGGTCTGGCAGCGCACCGAGCACCGCCGCCAAGGGCACCGAGCCCTCTGGTGGATCGCCCAGCACCCGTGTGGGAGCGCCGCGCTGATGGCGCGCCAGGCGTTCCCCGTCGCTGATGCGGTAGGCCTCGATCTCCTGCGCTCCCAGCAAAAGCTCGACCCGCTCTTTGGGTTTCGCGTCAGGGACCGCGTAGCGGCGGCCCTGGAAGTCAAAGAAGCCATCCCGGCCGACGATCCTGGTGGTGCGCTCCACCACCACATAGGGCGCCGACGGGCACTCAAGCAACGCGGCGTGATCGCGCTGCGCCCTGACGGCGACGACCTCGCCGTGGGTGCCGTGCACCCGCTTGCGGGCGACGTCCTCATTCCAGGAGAACCACTCCTCGTTCGCCTGCTCGTAGCTGGAGAAGCCGTGCGCGCGCAACAGCCGCTCACGGACGTAGGGAACGTCAGACTCGACCTTGCCTTTCGTCTCCGGCCGGTAGGCGCGGCAGAGACGCATCGAGAAGCCGTAGTGGTGCGCGGAGGCCAGCGCCTGCGGATGAAAGATCCGCTCACCGAGGGACACCTCCCGCCCGACATGGGTCTTCACGACCGTCTTCGTTCGGTCATAGAGCAACTCACGTGGGACCCCACCGAAATGAGCGAACGCCTGGCGGTGACACGCCCAGAACGTCACGAGATCCTGCGAGCCCGTCAACGCGCAGAACGAATCCCGCGAGTGGCCGAGCACCATGTGAAAGCAATAGAGCGGGAGCTCCAACCCCGATCTCGTGCGGATCGGCTGCTCGTGGGACCAGTCGATCTGCGCCTGGTGCCCGGGCGCCGTCTCAAACCGCTCAGTGGTCCTCGGCGCACGCCGTGGACGCGTCCGCTCGGTATAGCGG
>JBOGYA010000369.1:0-2914 GCA_050696515.1 Solirubrobacteraceae bacterium | reverse complement strand
GTGTTGTGGATCGCCGGCGCGCTCGCGCTCGCCGGAATCGGCTTTGCGTTCGCGAAGCCGGCCCCTGGGCGCCCTCGCTCGAGGATGAGGATGAGCCGATGAACGCAGCACCCTCCAAGCAGCAGACTGCCATTGAGCTCGCGACCTGGCTCTATCACGTGCACCCGGAGCTGTTCGCGGCCGCGTACGTGGCGGCGCGGACCGGTCGGGCCGCGACCCTGGGGGACTTCTCGGACATCCTGGACTCCGTCGGCAGTGCCTTCAGCTCGGTCGGGAGCGGGCTCGAGGGTGCCGTGTCTTCGGTGGGCTCGTGGCTGTCGAGCTCGCAGGGCCTGACGACACTGTCTTCCCTGGGCACCGCGTACCTGAACAATCAGGCCCAGCAGAACGTGCTGCAGACGCAGATCGCGCGCACGCAGGCGCTGCAGTCACCGCTCGCGGTGACGTACACGCAAGCGGCGAACGGCTCGATCGTGCCTGTGCTCCCTTACTCGAGCACCGGTGTTCCAATCACGTACTCCGGGACGATGCCCCAGCCGGCGATCGCCGGCTACGTGCCGGCGAGCTCCTCGGTGCTGCAGTCGCTCACCCCGAGCATGAGCAGCACCTTGAGTGAGTACCTGCCCTACATCCTCATCGGGCTTGCGGTCGGCGTGCCGCTGTTGCTTCTCAGGAGTTAGGACGATGACGACCAGCGCGAAAACTCTTTCCACCCCGGGCACCAAGGGCTTTTTGCTGTGGGCGAAGGAAAACATCCCCTGGGTGTATCAGGCGTACGCGATGCGCGGCGTCGGCTCGGTGGTCGCCACACAGGGCACGACCATGGGGGACGTGTCTGACTTCCTGACCACGGATCTGTCCTCCTCGAGCCTCCTGGCTCCCACCGATACGGTCGACCAGGCCGTGGCGGCCGCGGGAGGGCTCTCGGCTTCCGTGAGCGATCCGGCCTCCGCCGCATCCACCGCGCCGACATCATCCTCGCTCACCTCGATCTTCTCAGGGCTCGCGAGCGCGGTCGGCTCGGTGTTTCTCACCAAGCAACAGCTCGACACGCAGAACCAGCTCGTGCAGCTGCAGCTGCAACGCGCTCAAGCGGGTCTTCCCCCGCTCAACGTTTCGAGCCTGGGGCTTCCGCAGTTGGGACCGACGCTGAACCTGGGGCTCTCGAGCACGACTCAGTCGGCGCTGTTCTGGGTGCTCGGGATCGGCGGCGGGGTGCTATTGCTGTCCAGCGTCCTGGGCGGTAGGCGGCGGAGCAGGGCGTGAAACGCTCCCGAGGACTCAACACGGGCATGCTGATCGCCGCCGCCGTATTCGCGGTGGGTATGGTGCTGTACGCCAAGCGCTCGAGCGCCGCCTCGTCGTCGACTCCCGCCAGCACCGGACCCTCGAGCTCCGCTCCCGTTCTGCCCCCGACGATGCCAGCTCTCGCACCGGACTTCGGCATCGAAAATCCCACCGGAGGGTGGAGCTGATGAAAGCCACGGACGCCGTGTGGTTAGTGGCGCTGGGCGTGGGCGGGTATCTGCTGTACCAGCTGCTCTCCAAGGTGCCGCAACTCGCGCAGCAGGCGACCGCGCCGATTTCCGATGCGATCGCCGCCGCCTGGGTCGGCGCGACCAATGCGTTGAACGGCAGCGTCACGATGCAGCTGTTGGGGAGCATCGCTTTCCCGGACGGATCGCTGGTGCCGATCGCCCAACTCCCGGCCGGCGCGATGCGCTCGGACGCGAGTGGCAATCTGCAGATCCTCTACGGCGGTCACATCTGGCAGCTCTCCCCGCACAACGCCAACGGGGACTTCCCCGCGAGTCTGCTGAGATGAGCGGCGCAGCGTTGAAGATCGGTGACCGCGTGCGGATCGCGAACCCGAAGGCTCCCGGCAATGAGATCTATCCGCCGGAGATGGTGTTTCGGGTGGTGGGCCTCGAGACCCGCGAGGGGCGCGATCGGGTCGGTGCGTGCTGTGGTCCCTTCCCGGGCTACCCCTACGGGGTGGAGCGATGGGACTCATTGGAAGGGTGGGCTCGGGTCGCTGAGGTGCAGCAGTGAGCCTGGCATCTGACATCAAGGACACCCTTTTCCCGGTGCGGCACGAGAAGAGCCGCTGGAGCGAACGCGAGGGCCGGTACGTGAGAGTGGACAATCCGAGGCGCAGAGGTGGGTCGGTGAGCAAGCGCAAACGTCGACGCCGTCACAGTCGGAGCAAAAAGGCGAGACGCTCTGACAGACCGGTGAGTAGGCGTGGTAGGGCGAATCGGTTTGTGAAGCGAGCTCGCCGGCGTCGCAACCCCGCTCGCAAGGCGCGGGTGACCACGACCACGACGCGCACACGGATCGTCAGGCGCAGCAACCCCCGCCGCCCGATCTACGCCCTGATCGCTCGGAGGAAGGGCGCCGGCGCGGGTGCAAAGCTCCTGCAATTCACCGGCACCAAGTTCAGCGATCACGGGAAAGCGAAGGTGTTTCCCTCGCTCGAGGAGCTGCGCACCTGGGCGGGGCGGCTGCGACGCGAGTACGGAACCGTGTTGCAACACTATGACCTGTTCTCGCAGACCCGCTACGTAAAATGAGCTCCGCGCGCCGGCAGAATCCGGCGAGGCGCGCGGAGGGGCTACAGCCGGAAGTGCACCGCGCGGCGCGGTTGCTCGAGGATTTCTCGGGCCACAAGCCCACGCGCGTGTTGAGAGTTGAGAGGCGAGTCCCGAAGGTGGGCCTTGTCATTGGAGAGACAGACTTTGTAGGCTACACGACGATCCGAGACGGGGAGGTGGAGGCGTACATCCATCACTTCCCCCGAAAGAGCCGGCCGCTACTGGCATCCTCATCTGACGGCACACAGCTAGAGATTCTCGGCGGGGAATTTCAGTTCACGGAAGCAGGCATCGAAGGCTGATGCCCATGCCCTGCACCG
>JBOGYA010000368.1:0-2914 GCA_050696515.1 Solirubrobacteraceae bacterium | reverse complement strand
TCGGGCAGGGGGAAGGTCAGGAAGGGGGGCGCGACGGCGACCTCGGCGAAGGCGCCGAGCGCGCAGAACGCGGCGACGCGCTCACCCGCGCGCAAGCCTGGCGCCTGCGCGTCCCCGGCGGGCGCGCTGCGCACCACTCCGGCGACCTCGCTGCCCGGGACGAACGGCAGCGGCGGCTTGAGCTGGTACTCGCCGCGGGTCTGGAGCACCTCCGGGAAGGAGACCCCGGCGGCGTGCACCTCGATCACGACGCCCTCGCCGCGGCCCAGCGGGTGCGCGGCGTGCCGCTCGGGCTCCGGGAGCTCGACCGCGCGCAGGGCGCTGGCGGGGCCGCTGAGGTCCACTATCTGAATCGCCTGCATCGCACCTCTCCTGCTGGGGCTGGACGGGGGCCTTATTCAACACGCTTTGCGCGTGCCGCGCCCACCTCTCACCGCGGGCAGGGCACGGAGGTGCGGGCGCTTGCGTGGGTGGCGTCCTGGAAGGTGAAGTTGGCGGCGAACTGGAAGCCGCCGTGGGGGCAGGTGCGGGGCAGGACGATGCCCCTGGGGTGGTAGGGGAGGTACTTGCCGCGGACGCGTTCGTAGTAGGTGAGGTGCTCGGGGCCGATCGTCGTGGAGAGTTTGACGACGGCGGCGTCGGGCGCACCGGGGAGCGTGGGTACGAGGGGGATGGTGGTGGAGAGTTCGCCGCCGTAGGGGCTCGCGGCGGGAAGCACGAGCCCGGGGAAGACGATCTGCGCGGCGACGGGGCTCACGCCGACGGCCCAGAAGACCAGCCCGAGGTGCCCCTGGTTGAGCTGGGCCATGAAGACTTTGGTGGTCGCGGTCTCGTGCAGGATCTCGGGGCCGAAGGGGACCTCGACGAGCCCCGCGCCGTAGCCCATCTGGGACTCGGAGGGGCAGCCTTCGGGGCCGAGCGCTTCGAGGATCGCGGTGGTGCAGGTGGCGAGCCCGAGGCCGCTGGTGGCGATGCCGAGGTTCGCGGGGTAGAGCAGGTCGACGCCGACGAGGGGCGAGGGCACCTGGCCGGTGGTGGTGGAGACGGTGAAGGAGAACGCGATCGTGGTGCCCTGGCCGAGCCGCTCGGGCGTGAGCGCCGCGTTGAGCCTCACCGTCTGCGCCGCGCCCGCGGTGCCCGGCAGGAGCGCGCAGGCGAGGAGCACCGTGGCCCAGGCGGAGAGCCCGAGGGCGCGGACGAGAGCGCGGGCCGGAGAAAGGAACGTTCGGATCTCAGAGATCGTTCCCCACATGTTCACAACATACAGTTCGGATCAGTCGTTTGCTACCCGCGTTTCTGACTATTGTCTGACCGGTTGGCTCACCCTCCGCCGTAGCTGACGACGAGGTCGGTGGCCACGCCCACGATGAAGCCGAGGGCGAGCATGTAGAGGCCGAGCTCGCGGTGGCCGAAGCGGCGCACTCCGGTCCAGATCTCGCCGACCACGTAGAGGATCGCGCCGCCCGCGAGCGAGTAGAAGGCGAGTTGGAGCGCTTCGCTGTGGACCTGGTAGCCGACGATCGTGCCGAGGAACGTCGGGCCTCCTGCGACGAGGCCGGCGAGCGCGAGCCAGCTCCAGGAGGGCTTGACCTGACCGAGCGGGCCGACGATCCCGAAGCCCTCGGTGGCGTTGTGCAGGGCGAAGCCGATCACGAGCACGGTGGCGAGGCCGATCGCCCCGCTCTTGGCCGACACGCCGATCGCGAGGCCCTCGGCGAAGTTGTGCAGCCCAATCGCCAGCGCGATCGTCATGCCGGTGCGCAGTGCCGCCTGCCTGGCGCGGAGCTCGTCGTCTCGAGACCCACCTAGATGGGTGGGTCTCGACTCATCCGTATGGGTAGGTACCGATTCCCCGCCGACCGTCGCTGTCGTCGCGGCGGCCTGCTCGCCTCCGGCGATCGGGGGCGGAGCGGGAGCGCGGGCGGTGCGCACGCGCCGTTCGAGCGTGCCGATGCCCGCGACCCCGGCGGTGAAGCCGGCGGCGAGCAGTGCGAACAGGCCGAGCACGTGGGGGAGGTCCGTGTGCGTGCGCTTGTAGCTCTCGAGGGCGCCTGCGACGATCGCCTCGCCGTGGGCGCCGACGTCCATGAAGATGAACGCGAGGATCCCCACCGAGAGCATCGCCAAGGCCAGCCGCGCGCGCGGGCCGACACGGTCCATGCGTCCCAACGGCAGGCCGATGTAGATGGTGGAGCCCGCGATCGCGCCGAGCAACACTGTTTCGCCGAAAGGCAACGGCTGTCTCCTTTGTTGGAACCGGCTCGACCCGAGCCGGACTTCGATCAAGCCAGCTTAGGGTACCCTAACAGTGGCTCAGGGGACTACGAGCGCTCCCAGGAGGCGAGGTGAACCAGCGTGCGGGCGCCGACGCCGCGCGCGGTGAGGATGCAGGTGTGACCCGCTTCGCGCCACGTCACGACGGTCGCGCCCTTGGCGGCGACTACGTGGAAGCGCATCCCGTGACGTTCGATCGCGGTGCTCCCAGCCGGCACGGGTAGGACGCCGCCAGAGACGATCGAGTACCCGATGCGCCGGGCATTGCGGTCGGTGTAAAGGACCGTGGTGACCGTGCGCCCGCCGACGGTGTCGGTACGGGCGCCGGCTGCCCGCCAGCCGAGCTCCCCACCCCAGTAGGGGTAGGAGATCCCCGCGGCGGAGGCCGCGAGCAGGTGGCGGTTGCGCGAGCTCTCCGCGGGCGCGGCCTGCGTCGAGGGGCTCAGCGCCACGCTCGATGCCTGCAGCAGGGTGGGTGCGGCGGTGGGGGTCCCCGAGCCGCCTGTGGTGAGCGCCAGGACCACCGCCACCGCCGCGACAACGGCCACCGCCACCGCCGCCTGTAGCCGCAGCCGTACAGGGCGCCGCGCTCGGCGAGCGCTCGCGGAGCGAACGCTCTCGGGCCGACTCTCGCTGGCTG
>JBOGYA010000367.1:0-2926 GCA_050696515.1 Solirubrobacteraceae bacterium | reverse complement strand
GATCTACTCGATCGGCGCCCGCCTGCCGCGCACCACGATCGGCCGCGCCTTTTGGCGGGGTGCTACGCGTCCCGTCGCGAACGGCCTCGAGCGCGGCCGGCGCGACCTCAACTCAGTCCGCGCGCGCCTCGGCCTGCCGCCGCTGGCCCACGTCCACGGCGGCACCAGCCGCGAGCTCGCGTTGGTAGGGACCTTCCCCCAGCTCGAGTACCCGCGCGCGTCGGGTAGCTGGGGTCCTAATACCCATGTGGTTGGTCCCCTGGTGTGGGAGCCCCCCACCGCGGACGTCGAGCTGCCCCCGGGTGAGGACCCGCTGGTCCTGATCGCCCCCTCGACCGCCCAGGACCCCGAGCACCGCCTACTGGGAGCCGCGCTGCGCGGCCTCGCAGGCGCGCCGGTGCGGGTGCTCGCCACCTGGAACCGCCGTCTCCCGCCCCGCCCGCTGCCGGTTCCCGCCAATGCCCGTGTTGTCGAGTGGGTCTCCTATGCGCGCACCATGCCCCGCTGCGACGTGGTCGTCTGCCACGCCGGCCACGGCACCCTTGCTCGCGCGCTCTCCAGCGGATGCGCCGTGGTCGCCTGCCCTGTTGCGGGCGACATGAACGAGAACGCCGCGCGCCTCGACTGGGCAGGCGCGGGGGTGCGACTGCCGCGCCGGTTCATCGCACCGCGGCCTTTGCGGCTTGCCGTGGAGCGGGCGCTCGCCGATCCCACGATCCGCGCCCGCGCCCGAGAGCTGGCCGCCTGGTCAGCTATGCATGACCCCGGAGATACTGCGGCGGGACTCGTTGAGGCTCTGGGGGCAGGGCTCCTCGGCCACTCTCCCTCCCCTCTGGGGATCCCGGACGGCCCGCCAGGGCCGGACGGAGGGGGAGCTGAGGCTCTGGGGGTGGGACTCGAACCCACAACATCTCGGTTAACAGCCGAGCACTCTGCCAATTGAGTTACCCCAGACCGAAAGTGCTACGTCGGAGGGTATCGATTCACTAGGCCGATTGGAATCGATGCCATCCCCCGCATCCACCTCGGCGTGGCAGCTCCGGGGCTACTCGACTAGCTTTGGGGCCTCGAAAAGCTGCCCCGTAGTCGGCGCGGGCACGATCTTCTTCAAGGCAACGGCAAGATCGTCTTCCTCCTCGATTCTGAGCATCCTGATGTCGCGCACCGACGCCGAGAACCAGGGCAGCTGATGAGCGACATCCTGAACGGCAACCACACACGTAACGGCGGTGACGCGCTCGCGGTCACCGAAGTAGACCGAGCCCTGCTTGTGGTCATCAAAGCCGTGCGTACGGAGGATGTCCCCGATCTCGGCGTAGCCATGCCGCCAGTTTGAACTGCCGTACCTGGCTTCCATTTCCTTGGTGTCCATGTCAAACGCAATCGCGTACATACGGCCAGCGGCGACTCCCGGTGCGGCCAGGGGCGCTACAGCTACGGACCGGGTACTCACGAACATAAATATAGGGGACGAGTCGGACGAGTCGCCACCCTCAGCGCGTCGCGGGTGTCCTCCCCTACCCCCCGGTCTCCGCCAACGCCCGCTCGTACGCCTGCTCGAAGGCGTGCTTGACCTCCGCGCGGCGGTGGGCGAGGTCGCTGACATCGCCGCTGCCCTGGGCGCGCGCGGTGAGGATGCGGCGGTCCAGGCGTGCGAGGTCGAGCTGCATCCGTTGCACCTCCAGCATCGCCGGCGCCGCGGAGGCCGGCCAGCGGCCTGCCTGCACCACCAGCTCCGCCAGCACGCCGGTCAGCTCGGGGTCTTCGTCGATGCCCTCCATCGGGTCGGCCAGGCGCCCCGCGCGCAGGTGGGCGGCGGCCCGGCGCAGCCGCTCGCTGGTGAAGTGCTCCTCGGGGTCGAGCTCCTTCAGCGCGTGCTCGCCCTCCGCTGGGGAGGCTATGCACAGCGCCAGGAACGTCCGCTCGGTCTCTGCACGCCGCGACAGCTCCCCCACTGCGGAGTCATCGGCTGCCCGCCCTCCCCTCGCCGTCCCGGCAAAGGCCCTCATCCCATTCTCCCCTTTTGTCCCGCTTGCGCGCGATCCCTCGCCGCTGCCCCTGTGGGTCGTCTCGGCGCCTGCCGGCCCTGGGCGGGTCTCGGATCCCGCGGGTGCCGACAACAGCCGCTCGGCGAGGCTCTCCGGCAGCTCCAGGCGCCCCGCCACTAGGCGTGTCAGCTCCATCCGCATCGCGCTCGCCGGCAGCGTCGCGAAGACCGGGCGCAGCTCCTCGACCATGCGGTCGCGGCCCTCCGGGTTCGAGTGGTCGCCCGCCGCTAGCACCCGGTCCACGCGGAAGCGCACGAACGGCACCGACTCCTCCACCGCCGCCGCGATCGCCTCCGGGCCCTCACGCTGGATCAGCTCCGCAGGGTCCATCCCGCCGGGGAGGCGCACCACGCGCAGCTCCAGACGCCGCCGCGCCGCCAGCTGGGAGGCGCGCAGCATCGCCTCCTGGCCCGCCGTGTCCGCGTCGAGCGCGAGCAGCACCGTGGAGGCCATCCGCGCTAGCTCACCTACCTGCTCGACCGTCAGCGCCGTGCCCATCAACCCCACCGTGTTCTCCATCCCCGCCTGGTGCATCGCGATCACGTCGGTGTACCCCTCGCACAGGATCGCCCTCCCGGCGCGCGCCGCGTGCGCGCGCGCGAGGTCCGCGCCGTAGAGGTGGCGGCCCTTGTGGTACACCTCGTTGTCGGAGGTGTTCAAATACTTCGGTTTCTGCTCCTCCCGCAGCGCGCGTGCCCCGAAGCCCAGCACGCGCCCGCGCACGTCCGCCAGCGGGAACATGATCCGCGCGCGGAAGCGGTCGTAGATGCGTCCGTTCTCGCTCGCCGAGCGCTGCGCGAGGCCGGTCGCGTAGAGCTCCCGCTCGGAGTAACCCCCTTTGCGCGAGGCCACCAGCACGCGGTCCCACGCGCTGGGTG
>JBOGYA010000366.1:0-2945 GCA_050696515.1 Solirubrobacteraceae bacterium | reverse complement strand
CTGGTGGGCGGGAGTGTCGATCGCACACATGTTTCTTGCAAGCGGGTGGTAGGACATCACCCGGTCGGGGTGATGTGCCCTCACCCGGGGGTGCGCGAGAAATCGATGCATGATGAGGAGAAGAAGACCGCTCCTGAGGGGCGCGATGGTAGGCGGCGTCGGGTATGCCGCCGGCCGCGCGGGCGCCAAGCGGGCGGCGCAGGAGCAGCAGCCAGCGGGCACGGAAAGCCAGCAGGCTCCGCCGAGCGCCCCGCCGCCGGCACCGGCGGAAACCGTGGTCGAGCAGCTGCAGAAGCTCGGGCAGCTGCGCGACAGCGGCGTCCTGACCAGCGAGGAGTTCGAGGCCCAGAAGCAGAAGATTCTCGCCAGCGGAGGAGGTTGAACGTGATCGGCCCGGTGCAGCTGCTCGTCGTCGGCTTCGAGCAGCCGAGCTTCCAGGGCGAGGTGCTCGCCCACCTGCAGAGCCTCAAAGAGCAGGACATCGTCCGCGTGATCGACATCCTCGTGGTGCGCAAGGAGGCCGACGGCACGGTTGTGACACGTCAGATCAGCGATCTCTCCGAGAGCGAGGCGCGGGAGCTCGGCGACCTCGTCAAGGCCCTGATCGGCCTCGGCGAGCTGGCCGGCGGGGATGCCGAGGGCGCCGCCCAGATGTGGTCGCAGGAGACGACGGGCCTCGGCGAGGAGGAGCTCCTCGACGTGTTGTCGGAGATCCCCCCCGACACCGCGGTCGCGATCGCGCTACTGGAGCACCGCTGGGCGATCCCGCTGCGCGAGGCCATTATCGCGGCCGGGGGCTTCCCGATCCTCGATACCTGGGTGCACCCCCGCGACCTCGTCGAGGTCGGCCTGCTCGCGGCCGCCGAGGCCGAGCAGGCGCTCAGCTGATCATCCCGAGGGGGTGATGAGCTCTCACCCGCGGCTCGGCGATGCTGGCTGGCGGAAGGCAGCAGTGTCGCCCGTCTGAGAGTGAAGGTGGGCGGCTCGTCCGTCCGGACACAGTCATGCCGCCTGAGCGGGCGGCGCCAACGTCGCTGTAAGGAGGACCGCCATGTCCAGCACCATTCCCGAGCCAGGCACCGCCGGCGATCGCTACGGCGACCGCTACCAATCCACGGGCGGGGTCAGCGGCTGGATCGTCTTCGCCGGCGTGCTCATGCTGATCGAGGGCTTCCTCGATGCGATGTGGGGGCTGGCGGCGGTGATCAACAACGAAGTGATCACGGTCGGCGGCCATGGGGTGGTCGTGTGGGACATCAGCGCATGGGGCTGGGGGCACCTGATTCTCGGAACGCTGGTCGCGCTGACCGGCCTCGGCCTGCTCGCCGGGCAGAGCTGGGCGCGCTGGCTGGGGATCTTCTTCGTGTCGCTCAACGTGCTCGTGCAGTTCGGCACCTTCACACTGTTCCCGTTGTGGTCGATGATGATCATCGCCCTGGACATCGTGATCCTCTACCAGCTCACCGCTCGCTGGCAAACGGAAGGCTGAGGCGGCCATGGCAAGCCAAGCGTTCGCCGGCCGCAACAGCGCGCCCGACGTCGAGACGCCGGGTTGGGCGTGGTGGCTGCTGCTGCTCGTCGCGGTGTGCACGTTCGCCGTCGGCGTCCTGCTGCTCTTCTGGCCGCACCGCACCCTGAGCACGCTGGCCGTGATCGTCGGCATCTACCTGCTGGTCGTGGGCGCGATCTGGGTCGGGGTCAGCCTCGGGGTGAAGGAGGTCCGCGGCGTCGGCCTGTGGCGGGGAGTGCTCGCGCTGCTCGCCGGTGTGATCCTGGTCAGGCACCCCTCGGACAGCATCACGGTGCTGGCGCTCGCCTTCGGGATCTTCCTGCTGCTCGCCGGGGTGTTCGAGCTGGTCGCCGCGATCGAGATCCCCGAGCGTCGCGGGTGGCGGATCCTGGAGGGCCTGGTCGATCTCGCGATCGGCGTCCTGATCGTCTCGTGGCCGCAGTTCGGCGTGTACACGTTTGCCATCGTGATCGGCATCTCGCTGATCGTGCGCGGCGCCGTCGAGGCGTGCCTGGCGGTTGCCGGCATCGCGGTGTCGCGGGGCGAGCGCCACGGACACACGGACCTCTCGGTCGCATAGGAGGGCCCGTCAAGAACCTGCTCATAGGCAACGACGACTCGAAGGAGGTCTGTAACCATGGCAACTCTCACCGTCTGGAAGTTCCCCAGCGCCGGCGGAGCCGATGAGGCGATCCGCACGCTGGAGCAGCTCCAGAGCCAGGAACTGATCAAAGTGCACGACGGCGCCGTCGTGAGCTGGCCGGCGGACAAGAAGAAGCCGCGCACCCGTCAGCTGCACAACCTCGCCGGAGCCGGCGCGATGGGCGGCGCGTTCTGGGGGCTGCTGTTCGGGCTGATCTTCTTCGTGCCGCTGTTCGGCCTCGCGATCGGCGCCGCGGCCGGCGCGCTCGGGGGGTCGATGGCCGACGTCGGGATCGACGACGACTTCGTCAAGCGGATCCGCGCGCAGGTGACGCCGGGCACCTCCGCGCTGTTCGCGCTCACTTCCGACGCGGTGCTGGACAGGGTTCGCGAGGCCTTTGCGGGCCAGCAGGCCGAGCTGCTGGAGACGAACCTCTCCGCTGAGCAGGAGGCCAAAATGCGCGAGGTGTTCGCTGAGGATTAGAGTGAGCGCCGCGGTCTATGAGATTCGCATCAAAGGCGGGATGAGCGAGCAGCTCCTCGCGGCCTTCGAGGGCATGGAATCGACCGTCCACTCCGCGGAGACGGTGCTGCGCGGTCCCGCGCTCGACCAGGCCGCGCTGCACGGGGTGCTCGATCGCGTCCAGGCCCTGGGACTGGAGCTGATCGAGGTGCGGCGCCTGTCGGAGTCCTCGACCGCGGAGGGCCGCCGGCGTTAGGTCCTCAGACTCGTTGCGCCACCCGCGGGCGCTTGATCCCGGCGGGGAGCAGGCCGAGCCGGCGTGCTCTGTCC
>JBOGYA010000365.1:0-2953 GCA_050696515.1 Solirubrobacteraceae bacterium | reverse complement strand
GTTTGATTCCGCCTGTCCAACGACCAGGAGGGAGAGGCGCGCATGACTGAACTGGCGGCGATCGTTACAGGGGCTTCGAGCGGGATCGGGCTTGCGATCGCGCGGGTGCTCGGGCAGGAGGGGTATGGGGTCACGATGGCGGCGCGGCGCGCGGAGAAGCTCGAGGGCGCGGTGGCCGCGCTCGCCGCGGAGGGGTTTGACGTGCATGGGGTGGCGGCCAATGTCTCCCACGAGGAGGAGGTCCAGAAGGTGGTGGCGGCGCACCGCGAGCGCTATCGGCGCCTGGACGTGCTCGTCAACAACGCGGGCGTCGGCTTCGCCGCTCCGGTCGGGGAGATCCAAACCAAGCGGCTGGACATGCAGCTCGACATCAACCTCCGCTCGATCGTCCTCTTCTACCGCGAGTGCTTGGACCTGCTCAAGGCCGCCGGCGCCGAGCACCGCGGCGCGCTGGTGGTCAACACCGCGTCGATCGCCGGCAAGCACGGGGCCGGCGGGAACGCCGTGTACTCGGCCAGCAAGCACGGCGTGGTCGGCTGGAGCGCATCGATGAACAGCGAGCTGAGCCACCTCGGGATCAAGTCGACGGCGCTGTGTCCCGCGTGGGTGGACACGCCGATGACCGACTTCATCAAGGAGCACGTGAAAGCCGAGGAGATGATTCGCCCCGAGGACGTCGCCGAGGCGGTGCGCTACCTGCTGCGCGTCTCTCCCGCCTGCATCGTGCCCGAGATGATGTTCATCCGCCCGGGCGACTCGTTGTAGACGCCCTCTCGCCGAGGCGCTTGCGGGCTCGCAAGGCTCGGCGGTGCCGACGCCTGCCGAGAGCCCGCCCGGAACGGCGCTGCACCGACGCGCTCACGACCGGCGGAGGCCGCCCAAAGCGCGCTACGCCGGCACGCGCTCGCGCCGGCGGGCCAGCCAGCGCGGGGCGCGCAGGCGGCGGGCGACGATCTCGCCGCTGGGGTCAGCGGTAGGGTCGGCGACCCGTGCGCGGCGGTGGCGCGCGAGCAGCTCGGCGTGCTCGTCGATCGCGCGCGTGAGATCGACGAGCTCCTCGTCCATCAGGCTCGCGCGCAGCAGGCCGACGAGGATCGAGAGCTCGCGCTTGGTGGCCCTGCGGGCGGGACGCCGGGCGTGGGTGAAGCGATCCCAGGAGCGCGCGAAGGAGAGGAAGTTGGTGCGTCCTCCCCGGCGGTGTGCGGCCAACATCGGACACACGCCGCCCTCACGGTCGGTGTAGGCGCCGACGATGATGCGCGGGCTGCAGAGCACCCCTTCGAGCATCGCCTCGCGGGTCTTCACGGGCAGGCACTCGACCGCGAGGCGCAGCTCTTCGATCGGCTGGGCGTTGCGAGAGCGGGCGGTTGGCATAGTCTGTGTTCGGCGGCCGCGCGGCCGCGACGAGCGCTACCCAGCGTAAGACATGGGCCCGCGCTTGGCAAAGCATTCCCTTCCGCTGAAAGGAAACTTGCGCATGAAGCTCGGCGTCCACATCGGCTACTGGGGTCTCGGCCTCACCTCGGAGGACCAGCTGTACATCGTCCAGGAGGCGGAGCGGCTCGGCTACGACTCGGTGTGGACGGCGGAGGCGTACGGCTCTGACTCCGCCACCGTGCTGGGGTGGCTGGCGGGGCAGACCTCGAAGATCCGCCTGGGCTCCGGGATCTTCCAGATGCCAGGGCGCTCCGCGGCGATGACCGCGATGACCGCCGCCACGATCGACCAGCTCTCCGGGGGGCGCATGATCCTCGGGATCGGCTCCTCCGGTCCGCAGGTCGCCGAGGGCTGGCACGGGCAGCGCTTCGCGCGCCAGCTGCAGCGCACGCGCGAGTACGTGGCGGTGGTGCGCATGGCCCTGGCGCGCGAGCGCGTGGACTTCCACGGAGAGACGCTCGAGCTCCCGCTCCCCGACGGCCCCGGCAAGGCGCTGAAGCTCACGATCTCCACGGTGCAGGAGCGCATCCCGATCTACCTCGCCGCGATCGGCCCGAAGAACACCGCGCTCGCGGGCGAGATCGCGGACGGTTGGATTCCCACGCTCTTCTCCCCCGAGCACGTCTCCGAGCTGCGCCCCCTGCTGGAGGAGGGCGCCGCCCGCTCCGGCCGCTCCCTGGAGGGCTTCGACATCGCCCCCACCACGAACGTGTTCGTGACCGACGACCTCGAGGGCGCGCGCAACGCGATGCGGCCCTTCATCGCCCTCTACGTCGGCGGGATGGGCTCGCGCAAGCAGAACTTCTACAACAACCTCGTGCAGCGCTACGGCTTCGAGGCGGAGGCGCGCACGATCCAGGACCTCTACCTGGAAGGCAAGCGCGAGGAGGCGATGGCCGCGATCCCCGACAAGCTGATCGACACCGTCTCGCTCTGCGGCTCCCCGGACGTCGTGCGCGAGCGCCTCGCCGTCTACCGCGACGCGGGCGTAGGCACGCTGGGGATCACCCCGCTCGCGTTCACCGCCGAGGACCGCCTCACGCAGCTGCGCCTGGTGGCGGAGCTCGCCGCGGCGTAGGGCGGGTCGCAGGGTGGCGGCCGACTCCAGCGGATCCGGCCGTGGCGCCCGGCGGATTCTCCTGGGCGCCTTCGGGGACCCTGGCCACGCCTTTCCGATGATCGCGCTCGGCCGTGCGCTGGTGGCGCGCGGGCACGACGTCACCTTGCAGACCTGGGAGCGCTGGCGTGCTGACGTGGAGGCGGAGGGCCTGCGCTTCGTCCCCGCGCCCGAGTACCACGTCTTCCCCCAGGGCTCCGAGCCGCTCGACTTCTACGAGGCTGTGGTGCACGCCACGCGCGACACGCTCCCGCTTGTGCGCGAGCTCGCACCGGAGGTGGTGGTCGCGGACATCCTCACGCTCGCCCCCGCCCTCGCCGGGGAGCTGCAGGGCGTCCCCGGCGCGACGCTGATCCCCCACGTGCACCCCCACCCCCCCTCCGGCGCGCCGATCTACTC
>JBOGYA010000364.1:0-2955 GCA_050696515.1 Solirubrobacteraceae bacterium | reverse complement strand
CACATGTGCCAACCGGAACAGCATCCCGCACATGACCCGATGAGCCATCCCGAGCCACCCTTCACCGACGAGCACGAGGAGCTGCGCGCCTCGATCCGGCGCTTCGTCGAGAACGAGCTCGCACCCCACGCGCAGCAGTGGGAGCAGGAGGAATGGTTCCCCGACGAGGTCTTCGGCAAGTTGGCCGCACACGGGTTCCTCGGGCTGAAGTACCCCGAGCAGTACGGGGGCCAGGGCGGCGACTACCTGCACGAGGCTGTGCTGATCGAGGAGCTGACGCGCACCGGGTCGGGCGGGACGGCGGCTGGTATAGGCGCGCACGTGAACATCGCCACCCCCCCGATCTGGAGGTTCGGCACCGAGGAGCAGAAGCAGCGCTACCTGGCGCCCGCGATCCGCGGGGAGAAGATCGGGGCGCTCGCGATCACCGAGCCCGACGCCGGCTCGGACGTCGCCGCGCTGCGCACCCGCGCCGCGCCCGTGGACGGCGGGTGGGTCCTCAACGGCGAGAAGACCTACATCACCAACGGCGTGCGCGCGCACTTCATCGTCACCGCCGTGAAGACCACCGCGGAGGGCGGCCACCACGGGATCTCCTTCCTGATCGTGGAGCGCGGCGAGGGCGTGCGCTCCGCGAAGCTGCGCAAGCTCGGCTGGGCCGCCTCCGATACCGCGACGATCGCCTTCGAGGACGTGTTCGTCCCCGCCGAGAACCTGCTCGGCCCCGAGCACGAGGGCTTCAAGCTGATCATGGCCAACTTCCAGTGGGAGCGCCTGGCGATGGCGCTCGGCGCCGCCGCCGCGATGGGCCTCGCGTGGGAGCGCACCGCCGCCTACGCCCGCGAGCGCACCGCGTTCGGGCGGCCGCTCTCGGGGCACCAGGTCACCCGCCACCGGCTCGCCGACCTCGCGACCTCCGTGTACACCTGCCGCTGCGTCACCTACGACGCGCTGCGCCGCTTCGTCGCCGGCGAGGAACCGCTGAAGGAGGTCACGATGGCGAAGCTGCTCACCCAGCGCGCCTCCTACGAGCTGATGGACGCCTGCCTGCAGATCCACGGCGGCGCGGGGTACATGCGGGAGGTGTGGGTCGAGCGCGCCGCCCGCGACGCCCGCCTCGGCCCGATCGGCGGCGGCTCGGACGAGATCATGCGGGAGATCTTGGGGCGCGTTCTGGCGCTCTGAGCCAGCGCCCCCACACGGGGGGAGGCTCGGGAGGGGGGCCCGCCCCCCTCCCGCTGAGACTTGCGGGAGATCCTCGGAGCGTTTTGGCGCTGTAGGGCAAGGTGTCCAAATCCTTCGTGCACCGCTCAGGTTCGGGGGGCGGTGAGCCGATGCCGCGGGCGTGGCGCGCGCCCGGTTCACCCTGCTCGCATTCGTCGCCTGCGTGTGCGCAAGCGCCCTGCCCGCACCGGCTGCCGCTAGCGCCTGCGCCAACGCCGACGCCACCCCCCAGCCGGGCAACCTTGGCCAGGTCCGCGCGGCGGTGCTGTGCCTGATCGATCAGGAACGCGAACGCCACGGCGAGAGCGCCCTTCAGCCCAACGCGAAGCTCACGCGCGCCGCCGAAGGCCACAGCCGCGACATGGCCGCCGAGGACTACTTCTCCCACGTCGCCCCCAACGGCGAAACCCCGCTCGACCGGATGCGCGCGAGCGGCTACCTCGCCAACCCCCAAGTCGGGTACGTCGTCGGCGAGAACATCGCGTGGGGCACCCTCTGGCTGGCCACGCCGCAGGCGATCGTCAACGCCTGGATGGCGTCCCCCGGGCACCGCGCCAACATCCTCGACGCCGCCTACCGCGACACCGGCGTGGGCGTGGCCCCGCACCCCCCCGCGTCGCTCGCCGAAGGGCAGGCCGGGGCGATCTACACCCAGGACTTCGGCGCCGTCGTCCCCGCCGGGCACTCCTCGCGCCGCTCCGCCGGGAGCTCGGCTGCCCCCCCGCCCCGGGGCCGCTCCGCGCACGGCTCGGCCGGGCGACACCCACCCCTGGGCTCCCCACGCCACTCCACCGGGCACCCCGGACGGATAACCTCCGCTCCTCAAACCAGCGAGAGGAGCAACACTTACCATGGGAGTTCTCGACGGCAAAGCCGCCATCGTCACAGGGTCCGCGCGCGGCATCGGGCGCGCCACCGCAGAGCTGCTCGCCGCGCACGGCGCGCACGTGCTCATCAACGATCTCGACGGCGACGTCGCCAAGCAGGCCGCTGAGGAGATAGCGGGCGAGCACGCGGTGTTCGCCGGCGACCTGACCAAGCCCGGCGTGCCCGAGGCGCTCGTGCAGAGCGCCGTCGACGCGTTCGGCCGCCTCGACATCGTCGTCAACAACGCCGGCTACACGCTCGACGCGCCGATCCACAAGATGTCCGACGAGCACTTCCAGGCGATGCTCGACATCCACACCGTCGTGCCCTTCCGCGTGCTCCGCGCCGCCGCGCCGCACCTGCGCGAGCCCGCGAAGCAGGAGCGCGAGGAAGGCAAGGAGGTGTTTCGCAAGGTCGTCAACGTCTCCTCGACCTCGGGCACGTTCGGCAACCCCGGGCAGGCCAACTACTCGGCCGCGAAGGCCGCCGTGGTGGGCCTCACGAAAACGCTCGCCAAGGAGTGGGGCCAGTTCAAGATCAACGTCAACGCGGTCGCCTTCGGCTTCATCGACACCCGTCTCACGCAGGCGAAGGTCGAGGACAACACGATGGAGAAAGACGGTGAGAAGGTGCAGCTCGGCATCCCCGAGCAGCTGCGCCAGATGGCCTCGATGCTGATCCCCCTCGGGCGCCCCGCCACCCCCGAGGAGGCCGCGGGCGGGATCTTCTTCTTGTGCTCCCCGTGGTCCAACTACGTGCACGGGCAGACGCTGCACATCACCGGGGGTATGTTCGGGGGGATGACGGGCTAGGGCTACGGACCGCGCAGGTCCAAGAGGCACCCTGAGAAGTACGCCCCCGCGG
>JBOGYA010000363.1:0-2960 GCA_050696515.1 Solirubrobacteraceae bacterium | reverse complement strand
GCCCCGGACAGTGCATGCACTGTCCGGCCGCCCGGCAGTGCCGGGCGGGGCCCTGCTGGGGTGTCACCTCCAACGTGCGCACCGCGCTCCCGGCCCCGGCGGTTGCGGCTCAGGCTGGTGCGAGCGGGTTCAGGTCGTGGTGACTTGCTGCGGTGTGCAGGTCCGTGTCGTAGACGAACATCGCGCCGAGCTCCTCGCGGACGGACAGCGCGCTCGCCAGGTGCAGTGCCTCCATCGCACGGAGCGCCGGCCGATGCTCGCCGGTGGCAAAGCCGATGATCTCAGCTGTCAGGGGCAGCAAGGTCAGGCGGGTGAGCGCCGTCTTCGCGCGCTCGAGCATTGCCGGGTCGCCGAGCCGCCGCGCCGTGCAGACCGCCTCGACGCGGATCAACTCGCTCGCGACCCGAACCGGCCAGTGCGCGAGCGCTTGGCGCAGAGCCTGCATCTCAGGCTCGTCCTTGAACAGCTTGACCAGAGCGGATGCGTCGAGGTAGGCGGCGCTCACTCGCCGCGCACCCACTGCAAGGCGTCGCTCGCCGGCGTCGCGCTCGCCCCATGCGGGTCCGCCGCCGGCGTGTCCAGGTCCAGCAGATCGCCCTGGGCGGGCGTCGCTCCGTAGCGCTCAACGATTCGCGCCTGCAGCCGCGAGGACTCATCGGCACTAGCCAGCACCGACCGTGCACCGCGCAACGTCAGCGCCCTGATCTGGGCGGCAGCCGACCGGGTCTCAGCGGGGTCCAGCAATGGTTGCGTGAGCGCGAGCGCGCGCTCCATCTCCGGGTCGCGCTCAACGCCAAGGCGAGGATGACGAGCAGCCATGAGACGATGGTAGCACTCGCTGGTAGCACCGTGGGGTGTCATACGCGCATTGGAGACGCGACGGTCTGCTCGGGGTATGCCGTCGCGCCCGGCACGTGGGCCAGAGGCCGGCGAGCGCCTCACCGCCGGCTTCGGCGCCTGGCACGGGCCGTGGGTGGCAGAGTGACTCGAGTACGAAACCCTCGCTGCCGGGTAGCGCGCGGTTCCGCTCGGACTGTCTGACGGGCGATCTCACGCCAAGGCTCGCCAGCGCTAACGTGTTGAGGGCGCGCACACGCACGGTGGTGGCCTGACTCTCAACACAACGCGGAGGTGGATGCAGATGAGCACTCCTGAGACGGCGATCGACGAAGCAAAGCTTGAAGCCTTCATGGGGCAGTTCGTAGGAGATTTCGGAGCGGCGATGACGGCGCCGCTGGTGTTGATCGGCGACAAGCTCGGCCTCTACAAGGCGATGGCGGACGGCGAGCCCGTCACGCCCGCGCAGCTCGCCGAGCGCACCGGCTGTCGCGAGCGCTACATCCGCGAGTGGCTGTGTCAGCAGGCGGCCAGCGGCTACGTCGAGTACGAGGCGGATGGCGGCACGTTCCGGCTGCCGCCCGAGCAGGCCATGGCCTTGGCCGACGAGGACAGCCCGGCGTTCATCCCCGGCGCCTTCCAGCTCTTGGCGGCGGTCGTCAAGGACGAGCCACACATCACCGAGCGCTTCCGCTCCGGCGAGGGATTCGGGTGGCACGAGCACGATCACGACCTGTTCGAAGGCACCGAACGGTTCTTCCGGCCCGGCTACCTCGCGAACCTCGTCGAGTCGTGGCTGCCCGCGCTCGAGGGGGTCACGGACAAGCTCGAGGCGGGCGCCCGCGTGGCGGACATCGGCTGCGGGCACGGCGCCTCGACGATCCTGATGGCCAAGGCCTTCCCTGCGTCGAAGTTCGTCGGCTCGGACTACCACGAGGGGTCGATCGTGGCTGCCCGTGCCGCCGCGGAGCGCGGCGGGGTCGCGGATCGGGTGAGCTTCGAGGTGGCCTCCGCCAAGGACTTCGGCGGAGCGCCCTTCGACCTGGTGTGCGTGTTCGACGCGCTGCACGACATGGGAGACCCGGCCGGCGCCGCGCGCCACGTGCGTGAGCAGCTCGCGGACGACGGCACCTGGATGGTCGTGGAGCCGTTCGCGGGCAACGCGATCGAGGAGAACCTGAACCCGATCGGGCGGATCTTCTACGGGGGCTCGACGATGCTCTGCACGCCGGCATCGCTGAGCCAGGAGGTCGGTCTGGCGCTCGGTGCCCAGGCCGGCGAGCAGCGCCTCACCGAGGTGTTGAACGACGGTGGCTTCAGCCGGGTGCGCCGTGCAGCCGAAACCCCCTTCAACATCGTGCTCGAGGCACGTCCCTGAACGCCTGGGTCCACACCCGCCGGCACCGCCCTCGTCGCGAGCTCGACAGCGGGTCGTGGGAGCTCATCGATCGAACTCCAGGACCGAGCGAATGCCGTCCTGGTGCTCCATCAGCTCGAAGGCACGGTTGACCTCCCCCAAGCTCATGCGATGGGAGATGAAAGGGTCGACGTCGATGTCTCCCTGGATATAGCGATCCACCAGCCGAGGCACCTGATCGCGGCTCTTGACCCCCCCGAACGACGATCCGCACACCCGTCGCCCGGTGATCAGCATGCGGGGCACGACTTCCAGTGTCTCCCCCTTCGCGGCGACCCCGGCCACGGTGCACAGTCCCCACCCCATCCGCGCTGCCTCCACGGCCTGGCGCATCACCGAGACCAGTCCGGTTGCCTCAAAGGTGTAGTCGGCGCCGAAGCCTCCCGTCGCCTCCAGCACACGCTCCACCGTGTGCTCGTCGGCCTGCCAGCAATCCGTCGCCCCCTGTCCGCGCGCCAGCTCGAGACGCTCGGGCGAGAGGTCGATGCACACGATCCGCTGGGCGCCCTGCAGCCTGCATCCCGCCACCCGGACGCCGTGTACATATCCGTATGGCAGACGCCACATGCCACCAAGCGCACCAGGACCTCCCCAGGACGCGGATCTGCGAGATCGACCTCCTGGACAACCAGAGGCTTGCCAAACTGCTCGAGCACAGCGGCACGTATCTTCACAGGGCTTCTCCCATTCAGCCTCCACCCACAAC
>JBOGYA010000362.1:0-2960 GCA_050696515.1 Solirubrobacteraceae bacterium | reverse complement strand
GCGCCGCCTGGGCGGAGCTCGCGGGCGCCCGCGTCGTCCACGAACCGGCGCGCGGCTACGGCAACGCTTACCTGGCGGGGTTCGCGGCGGCGCGCGGCCTGTACATCGTGATGGCCGACGCGGACCTGACCTACGACTTCAACGAGATCCCGCGGTTCCTCGCCGACCTCGAGGCGGGGGCGGACATGGTGATCGGCGATCGGATGCAGAACATCCAGCCGGGAGCGATGCCGTGGCACCACCGCTACATCGGCAACCCGCTGCTCTCGCGCCTGCTGAACCTGCTCTTCCACACCGGCGTGAACGACGCGCACTGCGGGATGCGCGCGTTTCGCCGCGAGCACCTGGAGCGCCTGGACCTCCGCACCAGCGGCATGGAGTTCGCCTCCGAGATGGTCGTCCGCGCGGCGAAGGCGGGCTTGGACATCAGGCAGCTGCCGATCGAGTATCACCCGCGCGGCGGCGAGTCGAAGCTGTCGAGCTTCCGCGACGGCTGGCGGCACCTGCGCTTCCTGGTGATGCACTCCCCCAAGCACCTGTTCATCATCCCCGGCGCGGTGATGGCGGCGATCGGCGTGCTGATCTCCGCGACGGTGCTCGCGCACGTCAGCGTGCTCGGCCGCCGCTGGGAGGTGCACACCCTGATCGGCGGCTCGCTGCTGGTGATCGTCGGCACGCAGGTCGTCACCCTCGGCCTCTGCGCGCGGGCGTACGGGATCTACTTCATGGGCGAGCGCGACCCCTGGTTCGAGCGGATGCGCAAACGCTTCCGGCTCGAGCACGGCCTGCTGCTCGGCAGCGCGATCGCCTCCCTGGGGCTGGCGATCATCGTCGCGATCGTGCTGGAGTGGGCCAGGCGCGGCTTCGGGAGCCTCTCCGAGGAGCGCCTGGCGATCTTCGCCGCGACGCTGATGGTGCTGGGCATCCAAGTCATCTTCGCCTCGTTCCTGCTCAGCATCCTCGGATTGCGGCGCAGGTGATGCGGATCAAGGTGGCGCTCGCCGGCGGATTGGCGCTGATCGCGGTAGCACTAGTCGCGACGCTGGCACACGCCCCCGCAGTCGTCGTCAGGACGACCGTCCTACCCGAAAAGCAGCTGACGGCCACGTCATCCAACGGCGGCGGCTGCCAGCGGGGCGAACTGCTGCCGCCCGGCACCACCGCGATTCGCCTCGGCCTGTTCGCGGTCACCACTCCCGAAGTCGCGATGAAGGTCTTCGCGGGCCCGCACGTGCTCACCGAAGGCACGCTAGCCCCCGGTTGGTCGGGCGAGGGGGCGACGGTGCCAGTGAACAGGGTCCTCTCCCGAGCCGCGTCGCCTGTCACGGTCTGCTTTGCGCTCAAATCCGTGACCGAGACGGTCACGCTGGTGGGCAGGACGACGGGCCCAGCCGAAGCGACGGTCGCGGAAGGCAAACCGCTGCCCGGCCGCGTCAGCATCGAGTACCTGCGGCCGAGTCGGCGGTCGTGGGGGTCGCTCGCCGTATCGGTGGCCCGGCGCCTCGGCCTCGGTCGAGCGGCCAGCGGCACCGGGAACGCGCTGCTCGTGTTGTTGCTGGCGGTCACGGTCCTCACGCTCTCGTCGTGGCTCGTCGTGAGGGATCTGAGATGAGCACTCGCACGAGACCCGCCGCCCGGAGGCGCGGCCAGCCCAAACGGGTCACTCCCACCGAGAGGATGCTGTCGATCTCCCCGGGGGACGCGCTGCGCCGGATCCCGAGGACCGCATGGATGTGCGCCTTGATCGCCTGCCTGAACGCGGCGTGCTGGTCGGTGGTCTCACCCCCCTTCCAGGTGACGGACGAATCGTCTCACTACGCCTACGTGCAGCACCTGGTCGAGACCGGCAGCTTGCCAACATCGGGGACCGAAAACTTCCCGCTGGCGGAGGAGGTGGCGCTCTCGGACCTGCACGCCACGGAAGTGGCGGAGCGCCCCTCGATCGGCACGATCTCCACGGAGGCCAGCCAGCGCAAGCTCGAACGCGATCTCGCGCAGCCCAACTCGCGCACGGGCAGCCCCGACGCGGGAGTCGCCACCTCGCAGCCGCCGCTGTACTACGCCCTCGAGGCGCTCCCCTACAGCCTGGCGTCGGGGGGAACCGTGCTCGACCGGCTCGCCCTGATGCGCCTGTTCTCCACCTTGATGGGTGGCCTGACCGCGCTCTTCGCATACCTGTTCCTGCGTGAGGCGCTCCCCGCCGTACCGTGGGCGTGGACGGTCGGCGGCCTCGGCGTCGCGCTGGCGCCGCTGCTCGGAGTCATGTCGGGCTCGGTCAACCCCGACTCGCTGCTGTTCGCGGTCTCATCGGCGCTCTTCTACTGCCTGGCGCGAGGCTTCCGGCGCGGGCTCACACAGCGGCTCGCGATCGCGCTCGGCGTGGTGCTCGCCGCCGGCTACCTGACCAAGCTTACCTTCCTGTGCCTACTGCCCGGCGCGATCCTCGGCCTGCTGGTCCTGGGCGTCCGCGAGGCGCGTGCTGGCCGAGACGGTGATTCGCGCGTGTCTCCGGGCTCCGGTAGGCGGACCGCCTATCGCCACGTGGGGCTCGCGCTCGCGGTGGGAGCCAGCCCAGCCCTGCTGTACACCATTGTCAACCTGCTGTTGGGCCGCGCCTCGATCGTCGCGCTCAGTAGCTTCGCCACCTCCAGGGGGGGAGGATCGTCGATCTTCAAAGAGCTCAGCTACATCTGGCAGCTCTACCTCCCGCGGCTGCCGGGCATGAGGTCCTACTTCCACGGCTTCCTCACCGCGCGCGTGTACTGGTTCGACAACCTGGTGGGGAACTACGGCTGGGTGGACACGAGGTTCCCACGCTGGGTCTACAACGCCGCGCTGATCCCGGCGGGGGCGATCGCCGTGCTCTTCACACGCGCGCTCTTCATCTCCCGAACCGCGCTGCGAAGCCGCTTGATCGAGGTGTTCGTGTACGCGGCGATGAGCCTTGGGGTGTTGGTCGT
>JBOGYA010000361.1:0-2973 GCA_050696515.1 Solirubrobacteraceae bacterium | reverse complement strand
GGGGCCGGCGCGGGAGCGGGCGCCGGCGGGTTGGCCGTCGCTGCGGCGGGCGGACGAGGCTTCAGCGGCACGGTGCCGCACGGCTCGCGCACGCTTCCCGCCTGCACCGTGACCGGCAGCGAGGAGGACAGCCCGCCCGCGCGGATCGTGACGGTGGTGGTGCCGGGGTTGAAGGCACAGAAGAGCCCCGACTGCACCGCCGGCGGCTTGCCCGGTTCCCGTTCGTCGGGAATCGGTTCCCCCTTGGCGTTCTGGAGGACGGCGTGCGGATCGGTCACGGCGGTGTTGCGTGCGACGAAGCGCCCGACTTCCTTGTCCGAGGATTCGAATTCGTATTCGGGCAGCACCGCCGTCTGGCACCCGGAGACCGCGCAGAGCGAGGGGATCGGCGTGTACTGGTCTTCCGCGCACTGCGTCTGCCCGGCTTCGCTGGCCCGGCAGCCCCCGCGCGGGCGGCGTGCGAGCCCTTCGAAGAGCGCCGGGCTGCTGCGGCGCAGCAGAATCCCGTCCCTGGCTTCGAGCGCCAGTTCGCCGATCACGGGGATCAACTGCACCGACACCGGCACTTCGTCGTTCGCCTTGCGTTCGGAGGGATGCGCGGGCAGGTGGACGTGGCCGAGGAGGATGCCCTTCGCGCCGTGGAAGTCGCCCTGCGCCTCGGTGGCGGCCTGCTCGTACCCGAGCGTGCCCGACCCAAACGCGGCGAGCTGCCGCCCGTTGTAGGTCAGGTGCTCCTGGACGTTCGCTTCGCGGGCGTCGTAGAAGTACGCCGAGGCGACATCGTGAGCGGGGTCTCCGGCAGCCGCGCCATCGGGGTTTTCACCTACGAGCGTGGCGAGCAGCTTGATCGCTTCGTTGTCGTGCGCGGCGACCTGGGCGCCGAGGTCGGAGCTCGCCACGACGATCACGGGCTTCGCTTCCCCGCCGGCTTGCCCCAGGCGTCGCTCGACCCATTCGCGCTGCGTCCGATCGACGTCGCCGTGCACGGAGTCGTCGAGCACGAGCGCCCACACGCCTTCCCTTTCCACGGCGTAGTAGGCCGACTCGCAGCCGGGCGCGACGCCGCACCGAGTGGGTTCTTCGGGACTCGCCGGGCCTGCTTCGCCGAACGGCCGGGGGAAGGCGGCGAACGCCGCTTCCCAGGACGCCTCGGTCCCATTCTGCTCGGGACGGGCGTCGAGGTCTTCCGGCGAGATCGCGTCATAGACGGGGATCCCCGAACCGGAGAGGATCGAGGCGTAGCCGCCGAGCTCCTCGGCGAAGGACACCGCCGGAGGTTTGACTCCCACGAAGCTGTCCGCGGTCACCGTGGGGCCCGTGTCGAAGAACGCACCCACGCGCGCGGAGCCGGTTTCGCCCACCCGGCTGGCGAGCGCCACCGCCGAGCTCAGCCACAGATGCGGGCCGACGCCCGCGCGTTCGCGATCGGCGCAGGGAGCCGCGCACTGCGCTTCGCCGCCGAACGCGAACGTCGCGGCGCCGGGCGAGGCCACGGGCGCGGCGCTCGCGCCGAGCGGCGTGACACCGTCGTTCGGGTAGCGCTCGACGTCCGCCGTCTCGACTCGTTCTTCGGGGTTGTAGATGCCGCCGACCGCCCACCCCTGCGTGCCGGTCGGATCGATCAGGACGGCGAAGATCGGATCGGGTCTGTAGGGCAGGTCGAAGAAGACGAACGAGCCTTCCTGCCCGCCGACCGGATTGAGTTCGTGGCTCTCATCGCGCCATCCAGTGGCGGTCTGGCGCAGCACGCCGCCGCTTTCGGGCCCGCCGGACAGCCCGCCGGGCGGCACCAGCGGGGGCGGAAACCCCGGCGTGGAGGACGCGCTTGCACCGGAGAGGCCGGCGCCGCCGGCCGTCACGATCGCGCGCAGCGCTCCGCCTTCGCGGAACAGGGCGAGCGCCCCCGCGGGCGAGGACGGCAGCGGCGTCGGCGCCACCTGCCACGGCGAGCCCGCCGATTCGCGCTCGTAGAGGCGTTGCCCGTCTTCGGAGGAGGCCACGAACGCGGCGCCGCCGTCGGGCAACCCGGCGACGGCCCGGGGGACGCCCCCGCCCGCCACGGATTCCGCTTGCGGGTCGATCCGCCACCCTGAGCCGTCGTTGACGAGCAGCCCACCGACGAACACGTTGCGCCGGGGGTCCGGCTGCCTGCTGTAGGCGACGATCGCCTCTGAGCCGGCGAAGGCGATCGAGTTGAAGCTCGCCCCCTGGACCTGTGCGGGGAGCACGGTTTCTTCGGTCCACGTCTTGCCGTAGCGCAGCAGCACGCCGCCCTGCCCGACCGCGCTCGCTCCCACGGCGTAGCCGCGCGCAGGGTTGCTCGGGTCGAAGGCGATGCCGTGCAGGTTGCCGCGGAAGTTGAGCGGTGTGGCCGGGTCGCGTTCCCAGAGCCCCGTTTCGGCGCGCCACAGCCACATTTCCCCTTCTTCCCCCACGGCGTAGGCACGGCGCGGGGTGGGCCAGGCGACGGCGCGCAGGCGCACGTTGGTTTCCACGCGCCCTCCCAGCCCGAACAGGCTTTCCGGCAGCCAGCCCTCGCCGGGCTTGAAGCGCGCGACGGCGCCGCCTTCGCCGATCGCCAGCGCTCCGCTGGAGAGCGAGCCGACGGGCGCACCCGGTTCGGGGGCGATCGCCACGAGCGGGCGACGGAAGGAGACGGGCCACGGCCGCAGGCGGCTGGGCTGCAGCTGCGATGCGAGCGCGAGGTGGATGGGCATGGCGGAGTAGCCCAACCAGCCTTCGGTGGGCGAGGAGAACGCCGCGCCAAGCGTCGCGCCGGGGTCGTTTTGGCCGCCGCCGAGCGCGAGCACGCGCTTGAACGATTCGCCCTGCAGCCGCAGGCTCACGCCTTCGGGCAGGCCGGTGATCACACGTTCCCCGTAGGGCGCCCCGGTGGCCCACGCGATGCTGCGCGAGGGGCCGAGGGGCAGCGGCTCGGGCAGTTCGTGGCCGCACGCGGGGGTCCCCCCGGGC
>JBOGYA010000360.1:0-3016 GCA_050696515.1 Solirubrobacteraceae bacterium | reverse complement strand
CCTGCTGTTCGGCGTGCCCCTGCTCACAGCGGGCCTGATGACGGGCGTGATCGCGTTCGTGATCCTCGACCTGCAGCGCCGCGGCTACCGCCGCTTCGAGCTCGCGATCACCGCGCTGCTCGGGGTGATCTTCCTGGGCTTCCTCTACGAGGCACTGCACATCGGCCCCTCCGCCCGGGCCTCGCTCGGCGGCCTCGTCCCCCACCTCGCCGGCTCTGACAGCCTCTACCTCGCGGTGGGGATCATCGGCGCGACGGTGATGCCCCACGTGATCTACCTGCACTCCGCGCTCACCAACGGGCGCACCCCCGTGCGCAACGACCGCGAGCGCGGGCGCGTGTTGCGCTTCGAGCGCCTCGACGTGATCGTCGCGCTGGGGCTCGCGGGCCTGGTCAACATGGCGATGCTGGCGGTCGCCGCGAAGCTCCTGCACGGGACCGGCCACACCGGCGTGAGCACCATCACCCAGGCCCACAGCGAGTTCGCGCACCTCGTCGGCGGGGGCGCCGCGCTCGCCTTCTCCGTCGCCCTGCTCGCCTCCGGAGCCTCGTCCTCCTCGGTGGGCACCTACGCCGGCCAGGTCGTGATGAAGGGCTTCGTCGGCCTCAACATCCCCCTGGTCGCGCGTCGTCTCGTCACGATGGCGCCCGCGATCGCCGTGCTCGCCATCGGCCTCGGCCCCACGCAAGTGCTGGTCTTCAGCCAGGTCGTGCTCTCCTTCGGCATCCCCTTCGCGCTGATCCCGCTCGTGCTGCTCACCTCCAACCGCGAGGTGATGGGCACCCACGTCAACCGGCCGCTCACCACCACCGCCGCGTTCGGGCTGGTCGGGCTGATAACCGCCCTCAACGTCTTCCTGATCTACCAGGCCCTCTCCTAGTCGCGCCTGGCGGCGTCCTCGATCGCTCGTGTGCCGAGCACACTTCGCTCACTGCGTCCTGGCCAGGCACGACTAGGGGGCGCATCCCTCTTTGCGGCGTCCTCTGGAGGGCTCTCACCATGATCGGTGAGAGCCCTCGGTCAGCTTGCCGCTGTGCTCATTCAGCCCAGAGCTCAGCGGTGGTGGTGATGATGATGATGCCTGCGCCTGTGGTGGGGTCTGACGAGGAGGTTCTGGGCGATGATCGTCGCGCGGCGGGCGCCCACCTGGCGTACGGTCAGGTGGACGGGCAGCGCGCCGAAGCGCGCAAGCAGGCTGCGCCCGGCCGCGTTCAGCTGGATCGTGATCGTGACCCGCTGGCCCGCGGGGATCGTCAGCTTGGAGAAGCCGACGGTGACCCGAATAGAGCGGTTCCTGTGATGGTGGTGGCGCCTCGCGAAGACGGCGACGAGTCTGCCGTTGCGGGTCCGCTCGATGGTGGTGAGCGTCGACTCGACTTCGCAGCGCTGACCCGCGGTGCCGGTGCAGGCGATCGTGAAGCTCACCGCGTCGCCCGACACGCTGACGGAGCCCACCTCTGAGGCCCTCGCCGGGTGGGGAGGCGGCGCTTTCCCGACGACGACGCGACGGGTCACGCTCACCGACCTTTCGGTGGAGAGGCCCGCCTGGTCGGTCGCGAGCACCTTGATCGTGTTGGCGCCCACGCTCAGGGCGACGCTCGCCGACCACGCGCCGCCGGCGCCCACGCTCACGGCCTGGCCGTTGACGGTGAGCGACGCGAGCGCCCCCGTGTCCGTGGCCGTGCCCGAGACCGTGACGCTCGGCGAGGTCACCGTCGCGCCGTTCGCGGGCGCGGCGATCGTCAGCGCTGGGGGATAGCTCGCGAGCACCGCTTTTGCCAGCGATTCCACCTGGGGGAGTTCGTAGGCCTGGACGAAGGCCATCCGCATGGTGGCGGCCCCGCCGCCGGGGATGGTGCGCCGGTAGGGCATCTCGAACCTGGTGAAGTTGGCTTTTTCGCTGCCAAGGTTGAACCCCGCGGGTTCGCTCGGCGGGCTGTCGTAGACGATCGCGCCCTGCGGATGCTGGCCGTCTCCGCCGGCAGGCGTTTCGGCGTCCTCCTTGTAGTAGATCGTGCCGGCGCCCGGCGGCAGCGGCACGGTCTGCCCGTTCGTGGTGGGGGAGAACGCGGCGCCGGGGAACTCGAAGGAGCCGCCTCCCGCTTTTTCTTCACCATCCAGATCCTGCCCATAGAGGGCGTTCAGGGAGTGGGCTGCCCCGTCTGTGGAACGCCACGTGTCGGTCATCTGTGCCACGTGGTTCGCTTCGCTTGTCTGCCAGGTCCTTTCGAGCTGTACGCCTGTGGAAACGAAGCTCGTGCAACTCGTCGAGGTTGGCGGGTAGACGGTTTCCGGCGAGCACTTGACGATCGGGTCGACCTCGGTGAGCGTGACCAGACCGGTCAAGGGGTTGAAGAACTTGGTCACCGTCGTCTGCGGGGCGCCCGGGAGCGGCGCTTTGACTTTGAGTTCGCTTTCTTCCACGAGGTGCGCCGCGGCGGGGCTGTAGGCGTTGGCGCCGTCGATCTGGAGCTCCGACCGCGTGGTTTTCCCAGAGGGTGGAAAGTTATAGGGGTAGATGAAAGCATCGCAAGCAAACAACGACTTGCTTGGGGTCAGCGCTCCCCCCGCGTAGAGCTTGGATTCCTCCAAGCCGCATTCCCCCGCCGCCTGGATGTCGAAGTAGCCGGAGAGCGTGCTGCTTTCGACTTCGTAGCTGTAGTGGTTGTTGTTTTCCGGGAACAGTTCGAAGCGGGAGCCGACGATGCGCGGCCCCTGGAACGGGTCCCCCGCTTCTTCGGACGGCGCGCCCGGCGCGTGGGCTTCCGCGTTTTCGAACGGCACGGCCCGCAGCACACAGGGGCCGCTGTACAGCGATTTTGGTTGCACTTCCACCTTGAACGAGCCTGCGCTCGGCGTCACTTCCACGGGTGTCACTTTTTCGGCGACGGTGACGTAGCTTTTGGCTTCCCCTCCGTAGTAGCAGCGCAGCGCGATGCTCCCGCTGCCGGTCGTAGTGCCTTCGACGGTGAAGGCTGGCGGCGGCGAGGACACCGTTTCGTCGTAGAGCGCGTAC
>JBOGYA010000359.1:0-3020 GCA_050696515.1 Solirubrobacteraceae bacterium | reverse complement strand
GGGGTGTCGGAGATCCTCTACACGCTCGTGCCGCTGATGCGCGACGTGGGGCTGGAGTGCGAGTGGCAGGTGATCTACGGGCGCGAGGAATTCTTCAACGCGACCAAGCTGATGCACAACGCGCTGCAGGGCGCCCCGGAGGACCTCGACGAGGAGCAGTGGGCGACCTGGCGCCACTACAACGAGATGAACGCGCGCGAGCTCACCGGCGGGTGGGACGTGTGCCTCGTGCACGACCCGCAGCCCGCGGGGCTCTACCAGCTGGTTCCGGGCAAGGCGAAGGGGTGGGTGTGGCGCTGCCACATCGATCTCTCCACGCCCAACCCAGACACGATCGCGCGGTTGATGCCCTACATCGAAGACTACCCCCACTCGCTGTTCCACATGCAGGAGTACGTGCCGCCGGGGATGAACGGCCACGTCAACGTGGTGCCCCCCGCGATCGACCCGCTGACCCCGAAGAACATGGCGCTCTCCCCCGAAGACGCCGCGTACGTGTGCGGGCAGTTCGGGATCGACGTGGACCGGCCGCTGATTTGCCAGGTCTCGCGCTTTGACCCCTGGAAGGACCCGCTGGGGGTGATCGACGCCTACCGCATCGTCAAGGAGCAGGTCCCGGCGGCGCAGCTGGCGCTGGTGGGGTCGATGGCCAGCGACGACCCGGAGGGGTGGGACTTCTTCAACGCCACGATCGCCCACGCCGACGGGGACCCCGACATCCACATCCTCAACAACTTCAACAACGTCGGTGCGATCGAGGTCAACGCGTTCCAGTCACACGCCGACGTGATGATCCAGAAGTCCACGCGCGAGGGCTTCGGCCTGACGGTCACGGAGGCGATCTGGAAGGCGCGGCCGTTCATCGGGGGCGACGTCGGCGGGATCCCGCTGCAGGTGGAGGACGGGGTCACGGGCTTCCTCGTCTCCTCCCCCGAGCAGTGCGCCGAGCGGGCGCTTCAGATCGTCGAAGACCCCGCGCTGGGCAAGTCGCTGGGCAAGCGGGGCAAGGAGCACGTGCGCACGCACTTCCTCACACCGCGCTACTTGCGCGATTATCTACGCATCTTCAACGAACTGCGAGAGTCATGAGCCCGCTGCATCCGGACGGACGCGAATCGTGAGCGCGACACCGGCACAGCGATCCCCGCTGGTGCTGGTGTCCAACCGGGGGCCGGTGACCTTCCAGCCCGGCGGCGAGGTGCAGCGCGGCTCGGGGGGCCTCGTGACGGCGCTCACGGGCCTGGCCTCGCACCGCGAGGCGGTGTGGATCGCCTCGGCGATGTCCGAGCAGGACGTGGAGGTCTCGCGCACCCACGGCGGCCGCGCGTTCCCCGTGCGCTCGCCCGCGGGAGGCGAGTTCGAGGTGCGCCTGGTGGCGAGCGAGCCGGAGGCGTACGACCGCTTCTACAACGTGTTCGCCAACCCGATGCTGTGGTTCATCCAGCACTACCTGTGGGATTTGTCAAACGCGCCCGACATCCGCCGTCACGAGATCGAGGCGTTCGAGTTCGGCTACAACGTCGTCAACGAGGACCTCGCGCGGGCGGTCGTGGAGGAGCTGCAGGGCGCGGAGGAGCCGGTGGTGATGGTCCACGACTACCACCTCTACACGCTGCCCGACCTCGTGCGCCGCGCGCGCCCGGACGTGTTCCTGCACCACTTCGTCCACATCCCCTGGACACAGTCGGACGCCTGGCGGGTGCTGCCCTCGCACATCCGCGAGGAGATCTTTGCGGGCCTCTTGGCCAACGACATCGTCGGCTTCCACACGCGCTCCTACCGGCGCAACTTCCTGCAGTGCTGCGAGGACCTGCTGGAGCTCGAGGTGGACTACGAGCAGGGGACCGTCCGGCGCGGGGAGCGCGAGGTGTGGGTGCGCGCCTACCCGCTGCCGATCGACCACCGCGCCACCCGCCGCCTCGCGCAGGGCGAGCGCGTGCAGGAGCTGGAGCGCGAGCTGCTGGCGCGCCGGCGGGACTTCCTGATCCTGCGGGTGGACCGCGCGGACCTCTCGAAGAACGTGCTGCGCGGCTTCTCCGCGTTCGACCTCTTCTTGGAGCAGCACCCCGAGTTCTCCGAGCGGGTCACGTTCATGGCCCAGCTGATGCCCTCGCGGACGGACGTGCCCCAGTACGCCGAGTACCTGGAGCGCATCGAGGCGCTGGTGGCGGTCGTCAACCACCGCCACGGCACCCCCGACTGGATGCCGATCCAGCTGAAGCTGCGCGACGACCTCGAGGAGGCGGTGGCGGCGTACAAGCACTACGACGTGCTGCTCGTCAACGCGATGTTCGACGGGATGAACCTGGTCGCGAAGGAGGGCCCGCTCGTCAACGAGCGCGAGGGGGTGTCGATCCTCTCCGAGAACACCGGCGCCCACGAGGAGCTCGGGGAGTTCGCGCTGTCGGTCAACCCCTTCGACATCCAGGAGCTCGCGGACTCGATCTACGCGGCGCTGACGATGGCCCCCGCCGAGCGCCGCCGCCGAGCGCGGGGCCTCGCGGAGATCGTCACCTCGCGCGACCCCGGCGACTGGATCGACGAGCAGCTCGCCGACATCCGCGCGAAGGGGCGCTCGCGGTAGGGATTGGGATGGGACCCTGCGGGTCCGGGGGTTGCGCAACTCGGTCCCAAGCCCAGTGTCACGGAAACGAGGGCGCCCGGAATGCCCTGTTATCATCGCGGCCCCTTCGCATGACCCTGCCCGCACCCACCTACGACCTCGTGCTGCTGCTCGACTCCGAAGCGGAGGAGCAGGCGCACGCGCGGATTCTCGGCGAGGCGCGCGCGGCGATCGGATCGGGAGGCGAGCTACTGCGCGACGACGCTTGGGGAGACAGGGCGCTGACCTACCCGATCGCACACAAAGCGACCGCCAAGTACCACCTGCTGCAGTTCCGCGCCGCGGCGCCGGAGCTGCTCGAGCGGCTCGACCGCTCGCTGCGGTTCGCTGATGAGGTGGTGCGCTTCCGGATCGTCAAGCTGAAGCCCGGCACCCCCGAGGCGCCGCAGGCGCCCGC
>JBOGYA010000358.1:0-3020 GCA_050696515.1 Solirubrobacteraceae bacterium | reverse complement strand
GGCGGCGGCCACCGAGTGCGAGCGCACGGGGTGGACCTTGCTCACGATCGCCACGCTCGCGCCCCCTTGCGCGGCGGCGAGCGCGGCGCGCTGGCCGGCGAGACCTGCCCCGATTATCAAGACGTCGTGTGCGGGCATGACCGGCCGGGGACTATATGCCAGCGGCAGGGCGCAATGCCTGGCGGATCTGCGCGACGGTCACAACTCCGCGAAGCACGCCGTCGGCGTCAACGGCGACCATCGCCCCGAGGCGCCCGAGCCCTTCGGAGCGCAGCAGCGACTCCAGCGGTTGGTCCTGCTCGATGCGGATCGCCAGGTTCTCCTCCAGCACGTCCGAGACGGGCAGCGCGGGCCGCCCGGCGGCGATCTCGGCGTCCACGCGTTCGGAGCGCACCACCCCGAGGAAGTGGCAGGTGGGATCGACCACCGCGAACCAGGGCCAGCGGTAGCGCAGGAAGAAGCGCTCCTGGGCGTCGAGCAGCCCGGTCTCGGCGGGAATCGTGACCGGCTCCCGGTCCATCACGTCGGCCACCTTGAGCCGCTGGATGCGCTGGTTGACGGTCCCCTGCAGGACCGCCCCGGTGGCGCTCTGGTAGACGAACAGCCCCACGAACGCCAACCACACGCCGCTGATGTCCCGCAGCGCCAGCAGCACGCCGAGGCCCGCCGCGCCGAGCAGCACCCCGAAGCCCTGTCCCATGCGCCCCACGGCGCGCGTCGCGCGGTTGCGATCCCCGGTGCGCCACCACAACAAGGCGTGCACGATCTGGGCGCCGTCGAGCGGGAAGGCGGGGACGAGGTTGAGGAACAGCACCAGCACGTTGAGCGAGGCCACCCAGCCCAACCACACCACCGCGGGGGTCGTCGCTCCCGCGCCGGTGCTGGTGGCGACCGCGAAGAAGTGGTGGTCGCTCGCCAGCGCTCCGAGCGCGACGCAGACCAGTGCCACCGCGAGGGTCACGAGCGGCCCGGCGGCGGCCACCCGCAGCTCGACCCCCGCACTGGGCATCGGGCCGGTGCGGGTGAGGCCGCCTAGCGCCCACAGCTCAATGCCCATCACGGGCACGCCGTTGCGGCGCGCCACCAGCGCGTGGCCGAGCTCGTGCATGATCAGGGAGACGAAGAACGAGAGCACGATCGCGACCGTCACCAGGTAGGCGGTGGTGGTCGAGCCTCCCAGCTCTTCGTGGAGTGACGGCGTGAACAGCGCGATGACGAGGCCGAGGATCAAGAACCAGCTGATCCCCACCCCGATGCGGATGCCAAAAACGCGCGCGAGCTGGAAGTTCCTGCGTACGGGCATAAGCTCATGGTAGGCGCCGAGCGGCGCGGGGCGGGTGCGCGACCCAATCCTCTCACGGAGATCGTAGGCGTCTACGATGCCGCGGCGCGCGTGAATGAACGTCACTCGCCGTGTGACAGTGCGCCGGTGTGCGTGACGGGGTGCCCTACACCTGCACGCGGCTGCGCTCGACGATCGCCTCGAAGTCGGTGCCGGCGGGCAGCGTGCCGTACTCGAGGCCGCCGTCGCGACCGAGGCGGGAGGCGCAGAAGGCGTCGGCCACGGCGGGGGCGCCGTAGCGCACCAGCAGGGAGCCCTGTAGCGCCAGGGCCATGCTCTCGACGACGCGGCGCGCACGGGACTCGAGCGTCGCGGGCTCTGAGAACTGCCCTTCGAGCTTCGCGACGTGCGCGTCCAGGCGCGCGTCGGCGCCCTTGGCCTCGCGCACCTCGTGCAGGAAAACCTCGAGGGAGCGCGGGGTGCGCACGAGCGCGCGCAGCACGTCGAGGCTCATCACGTTGCCGGAGCCCTCCCAGATCGAGGCCAGCGGCGCCTCGCGGTACAGACGCGGCATCCCGGACTCCTCCACGTAGCCGTTGCCGCCGAGGCACTCCAGCGACTCGAAGGCGTGGTTGGGGGCGCGCTTGCAGACCCAGTACTTGGACACGGCGGTCGCCAGGCGCTTGAACAGGTGGACGTCGCTCAGCTCGTCGCTGGGGGCGCCGGACTCCGCCCCGGCCTCGTCGTAGGCGCGCGCGAGGCGCATCGCGAGCATCGTGGCGGCCTCCGACTCCAGGCAGAGGTCGGCGAGCACGTTGCGCATTAGCGGCTGGTCGATCAGCAGCTTGCCGAAGGCGGAGCGGTGGGCGGCGTGGTGGGTGGCGGCCACGACCCCGGCGCGCATCCCGGCGGCGCAGCCGATCACGCAGTCGAGGCGGGTGTGGCCGACCATCTCGATGATCGTGGGCACGCCGCGGCCGGGCTCGCCGAGCAGCCGCGCCCACGCGCCGTGGAACTCGACCTCTGAGGAGGCGTTGGAGTGGTTGCCGAGCTTGTCCTTCAGGCGCTGGATGTGGAAGGCGTTGCGCGAGCCGTCGGGGAGGATGCGCGGCAGCAGGAAGCAGGAGAGGCCCTCAGAGTCGGTCTGCGCGAGCACGAGGAAGATGTCGGACATCGGCGCGGAGCAGAACCACTTGTGCCCGACGATCTCGTACTCGCCGCCCGGCCCCCCACCGTTCAGGGGGCGCGCGAGGGTCGTGTTGGCGCGCACGTCGGAGCCGCCCTGCTTCTCGGTCATCGCCATCCCCGCGATCGCCGAGCCCTTCTCCGCGGCCGGCACCAGGCGAGGGTCATACGTGGTGGCGGTGACCAGTGGCTCCCACTCCGCCGCCAGCGCGGGGGTGGCGCGCAGCGCGGGGACGACGGCGAAGGTCATCGTGATCGGGCAGGCGAAGCCCGCCTCCGCCTGCATCGCGGTCATGTAGAGGCCCGCGCGCGCCACATGCGCGGCCGGCTCTGGGCTCGTCCACGGCAGCGAGTGCAACTCGTTCTCGACGCCCATCTTCATCAAGTTGTGCCACGCCGGATGGAACTCGACCTCGTCGATGCGCTGCCCGTAGCGGTCGTGCGTGCGCAGCACGGGCTTGTTCTCGTTCGCAAGGCGCCCCCACCACTGCTGAGGCTTGCCGCCGACGAACTGCCCCAGCGCGGCGGCGCGCTCGCGCGCCCAGCCGCCGCC
>JBOGYA010000357.1:0-3059 GCA_050696515.1 Solirubrobacteraceae bacterium | reverse complement strand
CGGCTGCGCGGCTGGCGGCGCGGGCAGCACGCCGTCGACCTCGACCTCGGGGCGGGGGCACGCCTGCCGGCGGCCTGCACGGCGATGGGCAAGGTGCTGCTCGCGTACCTGCCCGAACCGGGGCGGGGGCGGGCGATCTCAGACTTGAAGCTGTCGCGGCGGGGGCCCAACAGCATCACCAGCAAGCGAGCGCTGCGCGCGGAGCTCGAGCAGGTGCGGGAGAAGGGCGTGGCGCTCGGCGACGAAGAGCTCGGCCCCGGGGTGCGCACGATCGCGGCGCCCGTGATCGGCCCCGACGGCGAGGCGATCGCCGCGGTCGGCATCCCCGTCCCCGCCGATGCGTACTCGCTGAAGGAGCTCCGCGAGGCGTTGGGCCCCCCGGTGATCGCGGCCGCGAAGCGGATCTCCGCCGAGCTGCGGGTTTGAGGCCCGGCTGCCGGTTCCGAGCCGCGAGTTGAGTCACAGCTCGAGGTGGAGGCCCGAGCTGTGGGTTTGGCCGCAAACGCCGGCTCGACTCGAGCCGGGCTACGCCTTTGTGACCGCAACCACCTCTGCCGCCGTCGTCGGCTCCGGAACCGGTTCGCCGTGCTCGCGCAGGCTTGCGATGTGGATGTCGATTCCCTCGCGGATCAGCCGTTTGACCTCGGTACGGGTCTCGCCGGCTACGCCGAGCCCAGGCAAGTCGGGACAGTAACCGCCCCATCCCGTTAGACCCTGCTCGTAGATGACTACGTACTCGCTCAACGTGATGGTCCTTTCAGTCTGGCCTGCTTCAGGATGTTCAAAAGGGTACCGCGTGGCAGGTCCTCTCTGGGCTTGCCGGCGATCGTGACCGTGCCGGGCTTGGTGGGATGGCGGTAAATGCGATGGCTTCCGCGCTGGCGCTCGAACTGCCAGCCGTCGCTCTTTATCAATCGGATCGCCTCGCCTCTTGATCCCCTCCGTCCGGCCCTGGCGGGCCGTCCGGGATCCCCATAGGGGGGAGAAGAGTGGTGTGTAGTGTCACCGTATCCGGCCGCGCCCGCGCAAGTGGGACAGCGCGGCGTCCAGCCGCTCGGCGATCTCCTCGACCGCGGTAAGGTCGAGCTCGGCCTTGAAGGCGAAGGGGACCCGTACTACGTCGATGCCCTCGCGGCGCAGACGGGCGATCTGGCGCTGCTGGGAGCGTGCGCGCTCGTGCACGGCGTGTGCGGCGCGCACGGCGGAGCGTGTCACGGCGTGCTCACCGGCGCGGTCTGCCTCCCTGGCGGATTGCGGGCCGGTCGCTGTGACGGGCCCCTCGCTGGGCGGCGCGCCGTTCAGGGCGGCGATGCGCTGCAGCTCGCCGCCCTCGAAGCGCCGCGGCAGGGCGCCGTTGACAACCACCGCGTCGAGCTCCCGGCCGAGCTCCCGGCGCAGGCCCTCGCGCAGCTCCAGGGTCTCGGTGACCGCCATCTCGGTGGGGTGGGCCACCGCGAGGTACGCGGAGCGTGCGGGGTCCTCCAGCAGCTCGCGCACCTGCCCGGACTGACGCGCGATCGGCCCCATGCGCGCGATCGCGGAGAAGGTCCGCGGCGCGCGCAGCATCGCCAGGGCGTGGCCGGTGGCGGGGGCGTCGAGAATCACGAGTTCGTATTCCCCCGCGCCCGCGGCCGAGCTCCCGTCGCGCCGCGACCCACGATCGGCGGGGCGTCTGCCCGCGGCGAGCTCCCACACCTTGACCATGCTGATCATCTCCCGCGCCCCCGGGGCGGCGGCGATGAGGTACTGGAAGCTGGAGCTCGAAGTGAGCACACGCGCCGGCACCCGCCCTCCGATCGCCCGCAGCCACTCCGCGAGCACGCGGTCGCGATCGATCGACAGGCCCCACAGCAGCCCCTCCTGCAGCTCGACCTCCACGCCGTGGCGCGGGGGGATGGAGGTCCCGCCCACCCCGTGACCGAGCAGCGCGGCGAGCCGGCCCGCTCTCACCGCCTCGCCCTCCCCCTGCCTGCCGGTCACCTCGACCACGATCGTCCGCAGTCCCCTGCGCGCGGCGAGCAGGCCCAGCGCGGTGGACACCGTGGTCTTGCCGACGCCCCCCTTGCCGGTGACCACGATCAGCTTGCGCTCCAGCACCGACGCCACCCTCCCATGATGACGCGCGCAGCTGTGGGTGGCCGTGCGTTCACCGCTGCCGGGTGGCGGGGCGCTCGCTCGAGCCCCGCTCCCGTCGCGCACGGCACACGCGCGACTCCGCGTTGCGTACGCCCGGCCGGCGGAGCCGGCGATCCTCCTGGCTGTTTGTGGCGCTCACCCAGCGCCACCTACAATCCCGGGGATGAGCGCCCCCGCCACCGAGACGATCGACGCGCAGTTGCGCTACGACGAGCGTGGCCTGCTGCCGTGTGTGGTGCAGGATTGGGGCAGCGGGGAGGTACTGACGCTCGCCTACATGAACGCGGAGGCGCTGGAGCGCACGCGGGCCACGGGGGAGCTGCACCTGTGGAGCCGCTCGCGCGGGGAGCTGTGGCACAAGGGGGCCACCTCCGGCAACACCCAGGCGGTGCGCGCGCTGCGCCTCGACTGCGACGGAGACACGCTGCTCGCGCTGGTGGAGCCCGCCGGGCCGGCGTGCCACACGGGGGAGCGCACCTGCTTTCACCGCGGCGCGCTGGAGCCGCCCGCGCCCCATGAGACGCTGCCGGCGCTGGAGCGCACGCTTGCCGAGCGCGCCCGTGAGCGCCCCGCGGGCTCCTACACCGTCGCGCTGCTCGACGACCCCCCGCGGATCGGCGAGAAGGTGATGGAGGAGGCCGAGGAGGTCGCGCGCGCGGCGCGCGAGGAGTCTGCGGCGCGCGTGGACGAAGAGGCAGCGGATGTGCTCTACCACCTGCTCGTGCTGCTCCACAGCCGCGGCCGTGCGCTCGCCGACGCCGAGCGGGTGCTCGATGCCCGCCGCCGCTAGGCCCTCCGTGCGCACCGACGCTCCGGCGATCGGGACCGATGGGGGCCGCGGGTCGGCCGCTGGACGCGCGGCCGGGGCCGGCGGGGCCGGGGCGCCGAGCACCGTGGAGCTCGAGCTAGAGCCGACGCTGGGA
>JBOGYA010000356.1:0-3060 GCA_050696515.1 Solirubrobacteraceae bacterium | reverse complement strand
CTTCTGTAGCGGCCCTGCGCGCCACACCCGAGCGCATCCTCAAAGACATGAACTTGCTCGGCTTCCTGTTCGAGTCGCTCGCCATCCGCGACCTGCGCGTATACGCACAGGCAGCCGACGCCCGTGTCCTGCAATACCGCGACAGCGACGGCCTGGTCCTCGACGCGATCGTGGAGAGCACCGACGGGCGCTGGGCGGCGTTTGAGATCAAGCTCGGAGGGAGCCGCATCGACGAAGGCGCGGCAAATCTAGACAAGTTCGTCCGGCGGATCGACACCCGCAAGTGCGGCAACCCGGCGATGCTCGGCGTGATCGTTGCAACAGGCTATGGCTATGTACGTGACGATGGAATCGCGGTCATCCCAATCGGGGCGCTGGGCCCCTAACCTCGATTCGTCATCAAGGTGGGGTGTGTGCTGTTTTGGGTGAGGCGGCGTGTTGATCGTGATGTTTTGGGTGGGGTTCACTCGGGTGGCGATCTCGGCGGGTGGGTTGTGCTCGTTTCTCGTCGACGGGCGGGCGTTTTCGCGCAGGCAAAGGCGAGGGCTTGGTCTCGTGAGGTTGGTGGCGGACCGGCTGTTTGTTCAGCCGTAGGCGGGAAGCGCATGCAGGCGCTTGAAGGCGCGCTGGATCGCGGCGGCCCAGGGCCAGTCGGCGGGGAGGTGCAGGGTGGCTCGGCGGGCATGGCGGGTGAGTTGCCCGGCGACGTGCAGGATGCGGTAGCGCAGCCGTCTGGGTTCGCTGGTCTTGTGGTGCCCGTCGAGCAGCAGCTGTTGGGTCCAGGTCATGATGTCGTGCGCGGTGAGCGCGAGCTCGAGCCATGCCGCGTTGTGCTGGAAGCCGTGGAACGGGAGGTATCCGCCGCCGGTCTGCTTGAGCGTCTTGACGCGGTCCTCGACTTCGGCGTGCTGGCGGTGGCGGATCTCAAGCGCAGCGATGTTCTGATCGTCTTGGTCTGTGATGAAGCACTGGAAGCGGTGCCCGTCCAGGTCTGTGAACGACAGTTGCGCTCCGGGGTGCGGGCGCTCTCGACGGCAGATCAGCCGGGTGCCCTGCGGCCATGAGCCGAGATCGACGTTCGCGGTGAGCTCGGTGACCCATGCCCCGTCCCGGGGCTCGCCGTCGGCGTTGAGGGCGGGCTTCCAGGCCGCCTCGGAGGCGGCGAGGATCTGCTCACGCACAGTGTTGTTGATCGGGTAGCCGAGCGAGAAACGAATCCGGGTCTCGCGGCACCCCGACGCGAACTCGTGGCTCGCCCCAGCCGAATCTGAACGCGCGAGGATGTCCCCGTCCAGAGCGCTCTCGGGGAGCTGCTCCAAAGCGAGTTCCAGCACGTCCAAGTGGTCCTGGGCGTTGTTCGCGCCGGCGTTCCCGGGACGCAGCACACCGGCGAGGACCTCCCGGCCACAGCTCACAAGCAGAGGGTTGAATCCGTATCCGCCCTTGTAGTGCCCGGCCGCCCGCTCCTTCTCGGAATGGATACTGACCGGGGTAGCGTCGAAATCCAGGATCGTCTCCCCAGGCGCGCCACCCGCCTTCCACGCCCGCCCGCGCGCCACGGCGCGCGCCTCACGGATCCCCTCGATCTCCGCCGGCCCGATCGACAAGGCGACCCGCCGCGCCGTCGAAACAGACGCGACCTCGCCGAACAGGGCGCCCTGCCCCGCGAGCACCGCGAGATCTGAAACACACCGCCCGCCGTCGGCTGCCATCACCGCGAGATCACACAGAACCCGCCCCGGGTCATGCGCTGAGCGCCGCTGGCGGGTGCCCGCGAGCGCCCCGCGCAGACCATCGGTCAGCCCCAGCCGCTGCGCCGTCAAAGCCAGCAGACTCGTCCCCGCGCGAGACGAGAGACCCTTGCCGTCCGCGACCACATCTACCGTTCCAAACGACGTACTTCCGATCACCTTCAAGGTGAACCTCCTGAGCGGGTGGATTGCCTGGTTCGCAACCGCAATCCTCCCCGCCCAGGCGGACGATCAGACCCCGCCGATCGTCCCGACGCCCAGCACTACTGACGAATCGAGGCTAGTACCTGGACGGACTACTTCAGCCAGCAGATGCGCTGGTCGCGAGGCACCTTCGAGGTCCTGCGGCGGGACTTCTGGCGATGCTTCTGGCGGCTGCGTCCGGGTCAGCTACTGCACTACGGGCTGATCATGACGTTCTACCCCTCGATGGCACTCGCGTGGATTCTCGGTGCCATCAACGCTGTGCTCTATCTGGGAGCGGGTGCCAGCGGGATCCACGTGCCGCTCGACGTGTGGCTGGCGTTGTACATCGATACGGCGATCCTCCAATTCGCTCTGTACGTATGGAACCGCCGCTACAACGTGAGTCCCTACGAGGTCGAGGGCTCCTTCGGGCTGCGGGGCATGCTGATGTCGGTGCTCTCCGCGCCGATCTACGCCTCCTCCCTGATCGCCACCGTCCTGGGTCGACCGGCTCGGTTCGTGATCACGCCGAAGGGCAGCGCCGCGAACCACGATCGGCTGATTACCTTTCGACGTCACCTGCAGTGGGCGGTACTGCTCGCTGGTGCGCTGATCGCTGCTGGCGCACTTCACCACGCGACCGTCGTCACCTGCTTCTGGCCGCTGCTTGCCTTCGTCGTCTCCATGCTGCCGGTCGCCATCTGGCGCTTCGGGACGCGGACCGTCCGCGCCAGTCCGGAAATCAAAGCCGTGCCCAAAGCCGCGCCGGTACCATCGAGCGCAGGGACGCTCTCGACCGTGACAAGTGGTGAGCGGGCGGGATGAAGCGCCGGCGCTCATCAACTCGCTTCTACGTTGTCGTGGTGCTCGTTCTCGCGCTGGCGGCCGGTAACGGGCCATTCTTGACGCGGCTCGTCTCCAACGTGGTTCATCAGTATGAAATCGATAGTCCCGCCTATGAGGCCAAGTACGGACACTGGGAGACTTTAGAACTGCCCGAAAAAGATCGGGTGGACGCGGTTCACACGGCGCTGCTGCAGACCGGCAAGCTGCTGATCATCGCGGGCAGCGGCAACAACCAGCAGTTCTTCGTTGGATTCTAATTTAATTCTCTGCTTTGTGT
>JBOGYA010000355.1:0-3066 GCA_050696515.1 Solirubrobacteraceae bacterium | reverse complement strand
GACAGGCAGAGCGATGTGATGCCCGCCCACCCGCGTCACGCCCCGGAGCTCGAGACCGCTCTCTACCGGATCGTCCAAGAGGCGCTCACCAACGCCGTCAAGCACGGCGGGGCACGGCGCGCGGTCGTCGAGATCCGCGAGGAGGGCGAGACCGTCCACCTGGAGATCCGCGACGACGGCGGCGGCTTCGACCCGACCGCGGAGACCGACGGCTTCGGCCTGCTCGGCATGCACGAGCGCGTCGAGCTGCTCGACGGGACGCTGCACGTCGACTCCACCCCCGGCAGCGGCACCGCGGTGCGCGCGAGCTTCCCCATCCAGCGTCGCACGGACGCGGCAGTCGCGGAATTGTGAACCCGTAGCGGAACTCCGGAGCGGCTCCTCAGACGCTCATCAGCCCGCGCTCCAGCGCGTAACGGACCAGCTCCCTGCGGGAGGAGAGGCGTAACTTCTGCTGGATGTGCGCGCGGTGGGTCTCCACCGTGCGCACAGAGAGGAAGAGCTGCTTGGCGACCTCGGCGTTGGTGTGGCCGAGAGCGATCAGGCGCAGCACATCGACCTCGCGCTCGGAGAGGTCGTCCGGCGGCCCCGGCGGAGACTCGGAGGCCAGGCGCGCCCCGAGGCGCGGGTTCATGTAAGTCTCGCCCGCGGCAGCGCGCCGTACGGCTTGCACGAGCTCGTCGTCGGCGGCCTCCTTGAGGACGTAGCCGAGCGCGCCGTTGCCGAGCGCGTGGCGGGCGAAGGCCGGCTCCTCCCGCATTGTGAGGACCACGATTTGGGTGTCCGGCGACTCCTCGCGCAGCGCGGGGATCGCCTCCAGGCTCGAGCCGCCGGGCATGTTGAGGTCGAGCACCAGCACCGTGGGATGGTGCCCGCGCACGTAGCGCCGTGCGGCCTCCACGTCGCCGGCCTCGGCCACCACCTCGAAGTCCGCCTCGCTATCGAGCAGCAGCCGCAGGCCGCTGCGCACCACCGCGTGGTCATCCGCGAGGACAATCCGGATCGTCGTGGAGGGGGCATCCTCCCCGACCCCGCTGGGGCCGAGCTGCTGGGCCTCCTCGTCGGGCATTGCCGTCAAGGTATACAGCCCGCGCAAGGCACGGTTATCCGTAGTTCTCTGCAACGCGATGGTGGCGCGCGCCGGCCGCTGGGGGGTGCGCCGGCCGCCGCTCTCCGCGCCGGCCGCCGGGGGCTCGCCGGCCGCCGCCCTCGGCACGGAGCCGAGGGACCCCGAGATCGTTGTCCTGTCCGCGGGCGGTCGCGGGCTGATGAGAGTGCGCAACTTGCCCGGCGCTATGCTCCCGCCAGGCCCTCAGGGCGGGCCATGCGGGCCGCGGCCTCATCCAGCAGAGCAGTGACCTCCCCGTCCGAGGTGGGAGCGAAGTCCTCGTACCAGAGGCCGATCGCCCACAGGTTCGGCGGCAGCTCCACGCACACCACTTCGTCCACCTCCTCGCCCAATGCCGCCACCGAGCTCGGCGCCGCCACCGGCACCGCGAGGATCACCCGCGCCGCGCCGCGCTCCCGCAGCGAGCGCGCCGCCGCCTGCGCCGTGTGCCCTGTCGCCAGGCCGTCGTCCACCACGATCGCCGTCCGCCCCTCCACCGAGAGCGGGGGACGCGCCGGGGGCCCGGGACGCGGGCCGGCGGGGCCGCGGTACCTCGCAAGCCGCTCCGCCAGCTCCTCCTCGGCACGCGAGATGCGCCGCTGGAACTCGTCCGGCCCGATCCCCAGCGCCCTCACCACCTCCTCCCCTACCACTCCGACTCCCTCCTCCGCAACCGCCCCGATCCCGAACTCCGGGTTCATCGGCGCCCCGATCTTGCGCACCACCACGACATCCAGCGGCGCCCCCAGCGCGCTCGCCACCTCCGCGGCCACCGGCACCCCTCCGCGCGGGATCCCGAAGACGGCCGGATGCTCCGGCCGCAGGAACTCCAGCAGATGGGCCAGGCGGCGGCCCGCGTCGCGGCGGTCCGCGAACCGCCGCTCGTCGTCCGAGGGCCCCGGCCGACCGGCCGTCACATGACCTGAAGGGCTTCGTAGACGTCGATGCTGCCGCCGGAGGCGAAGATCGGGCAGCCTTTGGCGAGCTCGGCCGCGGCCGCGAAGCTGTCCGCCTCCAGGATCGAGTAGCCGGTCAGGCTCGACGCGGCCCCGTCGCTGAGCGTCCCGTCGGCCGCCATCGCCTTGGAGGGCCCGAAGGGGTTGCCGCCATCGGTGAGCGCCGCGCCGAGGCCGCCCATCCAGGCGCCCCACGCCGCCATCGCGGCCTCGCGCTCGGCGTCGGTCGCCGCCATGCCTCCGCCCTTGTAAGCCAGTACGTACTTAGCCATTGGGTGTGCTCCTTTGGTTGTGTGTGGGTTGTCAGGATCGTATGTGCTGCTCGCAACCTTCGCCGTCGCTACCTATGTCGCTCATGACCCCGGCGCGGTGGCGAAGAGGCGCGTCTGGAGGTTCTCCAGGCAGCCCTCCCAGCCGTGCCGGTGCTGCTCGCAGGACTCGGGTGTGGCGAGGCCGTGGTGCTCGAGCACCACGGTGGTGCGCCCGCCCTCGCCGAGGAAGTCGACGGTGACGGTGCTCACGTGACTCGTGGTGCCGTCATCCTGCTCCCAGCACCAGCTGTAGGCCAGCCGCTCGGGGCGGCGGACCTCCCGGTACTCCCCCCCGACGGTGTGGACGGTGCCGGTCTCGGGGTCTTCCATCGAGAGGCGATACCGTCCCCCCTCGCGCAAGTCGACCTCCGCCACGGGTGTCCGCCAGGTCGGGCTGGCGGCCCACCAGCGGCGCAGCACCTCCGGGTTCGTCCAGGCGTCGAACACCTCCTCGGCCGAAGACGCGAAGGTCCGCTCGATACGCAGGACGTAGCCGGCCTCCTGGCTCACCGCTTCTCCTTCCGTTCCTCTAGGTACTCACCCAAGACATCGAACAGGCGCTCCCAGCGCGCCGCCTGGGTTTCTATCCAGTCGGACGCCTCGGCAAGCGCCTCCGGACGCAGGGCGAGCCGGTGGGTCCTGCCGTCGATCACGCGGCTCACCACGCCCGCGTCCTCCAGCAGCTTCAGGT
>JBOGYA010000354.1:0-3067 GCA_050696515.1 Solirubrobacteraceae bacterium | reverse complement strand
CAGTAGGACCCCAACCACTCCAGCGCCCGCGCCTGGTCCTCGGGTCGCGCGGAGACGACCGCGTCGGGTGGCACGATCACGTTGTAGCCGCGGAAGAACGCATCCGCGGCGGTGGTCTGCACGCAGATCTGGGTCTGCATCCCGGTGATGACCACCGTGTCCACGCCCAGCTCCGCGAGGCGGTCGTGCAGCTCGGTCTCGTAGAAGCCGCTGTCCTTGTGCTTCTCGACCACCACGTCGCCCGCGGCGAAGAACTCGTCCACGATGCGCGCCCCCTCCGAGCCCCTCCTGACGGGCAGCCACCCGTCGTAGCGCTCCGCGCGGGGGTCGTCCTCGAGGTTGATCAGCTGCAGGTGCACCACCGGCACTCCCAGCGTGCGCATGTCCACGAGGAAGCGCTGCATCTGTGCCGTGAACGCCGCCACCGCCGCCCTGCGCTCGTCGTTCTTGTTGACGAGGTCGTACTGAAGATCGTTTGTCAGGACCGCACAGCGAGCCACCGCGTATCTCCCCTCCTTCTCGTCAGCCAGACGGAACCGCCCCACGCCCTGGGCTCCTGGGAACAGATGTGGGGCGGCCGTCCGTCCGGAGTCTGGCAGGACATCAGGCGGTCATCAAGATATCGGACGCATTTGGTCTTTCTGGACTTCTCAGAAGCTATCCGCTAGCGTCGATTAATCATGAACGGTCCTCGACTCGACGCAACCCCCGCACCCTCTCCGCCGTTTGCAGGAGTTTCCACTTCAAGCGACCACGCGCTTTCCAGCCCCGCGGCCCCCGTGGAGCCGGCGCCCAGTAGCCCCATTTCGTTCCCCACTCGGGGAGCCGACTACGACCCCGCCCCGATCGAGGCCCGCTGGCGGGCCGCGTGGAGCGTGGCCCGGACCTTCACCGTGCCGCCGCCGCAGGACGAGCGCGAGCCGGCGTACGTGTTCGCGGGGTGCCCCTTCACCTCCGGGGACGCCCATATGGGACACATTCGCAGCTACACGATCGCGGACGCCTACGCCCGCTTCCTGCGCACCCGCGGCAGGGCGGTGCTGTTTTCACTCGGCTTCGACTCCTTCGGGCTGCCCGCCGAGCTCGAGGCGCTGCGGCGCGGCGTCTCACCCCAGCAGTGGGTGGCACGCTGCTGCGAGCGGATGCGCGGCCAGTTCGAAGCGCTGGGGTACTCGTGCGACTGGGAGCGCACCTTTACCTCCTCCGAGCCCGGGCACTACCGCTGGACGCAGTGGCTGTTCCTGGCGATGCTCGAGCGCGGCCTCGTCTACCAGCGGGAGGCGCAGGTCAGCTGGTGCGACTCCTGCCAGACCGTGCTAGCGACCCTCCAGGCCCAGGACGGCACCTGCTGGCGCTGCCACTCCGAGGTGCGCTTCGTGCGCCTGCCGCAGTGGTTCATGCGGATCACCGCCTACCTGCAGGACAACGAACGCGGCCTGGAGGCCCTGAGCGGCTGGGACAAGGCGGCGACCGGCTCCCAGCGCGCGGTGCTCGGGCGCGTGGACGGCGTGGAGCTCGACGCGAGCACCTTCGACGGCGGCGCTCTGACCGTCTTCACCCCCCACCCCGAGGCGATCGCGCAGGCGGCGTTCGTAGCGGTCTCCCCGGCCCACCCCGAGGTGGACCGCTGGCTCTCGGAGGACGGGGTCGCCGAGCAGCTGGCGGGGATGCGCGAGGCGGGTTGGCGCCGCGAGGACCGCGACGCCGAGCGAGTCCCGGTCGTGGCGACGGGGGCGCTGGCCACCGTCCCGGGGGTGGCGGGGATGCTGCCGATCGTGATCTCCCCGCTCGTGGACGCCCGCTTTGGCCCAACCGCCACGCTCGGCATTCCGGAGCGCGACCCCACCGACGCCTCGATCGCGCAGCGGCTGCCCGCCCCGGCGGGGACGGCGTGGAAAGCAGCCAAGGCGAGCGCCACCCCGCGACCGGCGGTGCGCTACCGCGCGCGCGACTTCCCGATCTCCCGTCAGCGCGCGTGGGGTGCGCCGATCCCGCTGGTCCACTGCCCCGCCTGTGGGACGGTGCCCGTGCCCTTCGAGGACCTGCCGGTGCGGCTCCCCGAGGACCTGCAGCTCGCCGGCGAGGGCGGCAACCCGCTGGCGAGCCGCCCCGACTTCTACGAGACCCCGTGCCCGAGCTGCGCGGGCCCAGCGAAGAGGGAGACGGACACGATCGACTGCCACGTGGACGGGATGTGGATGTGGATGCCGATCTGCGTGCCCCCCGAGGGCCGCGCCACCGAAATGTTCAGCCACCCCGAATACGCCCGCTGGCTGCCGGCCGAGCAGATCGTGTGGGGTGCGGACGCCGGCGGCTACATGTTCGACCAGCGCATGATCGGCAAGGTCCTGCAGGACCTCGGCCAGCTGCCCGCGCTGCCCGACCGCGAGCCGTTCGCGAAAGCGCTGATGCACCAGATGATCCGCCTGGAGGGGCGCAAGATGAGCAAGCACCTCGGCAACGTGGTCGATCCCAACGAGCTGGTCGAGCACGTCGGCGCCGACACGGTGCGCCTCGCGGTCCTCCACGCCGCCTCCCCGGGGCGGACGTTCAACTGGAACGACCAGCCGGTGCGCCACTGCCAGATCTTCCTCAAGAAGCTCTACGGCTACGCCGAGGGGCGCCTGAGGAAGTGGAGCCCCCCCTCCCCGTCCCGCGCGCCCGAGGCGCGGATCGACACCTCCGAGAAGCTGCGCCGCCGCCTGGCCAACTGGTGCCGGGTGGCGTGCGCGAAGGTCGCCGAGAACCTCGAGCGCCTGGAGATGCAGCGCGCCGCGCACAACGCGATGCTGCTGCTCACCCGCATCCAGGACTTCGAGCAGCGGGCGCTCGAGCAGCGCGGCGGGGAGCTCGAGCCTGCCGACCGCGAGGCCGTCGTCGCGGCGCTGCTGCTGCTCACGCAGCTGCTCGCCCCGCTCACCCCGCACATCGCGGAGGAGCTGTGGTCGCTGGCGGGCAACGCCTCGTCGGTGAGCACCGCGCCGTGGCCCGCCCCCGAGCAGCGCGGCGGCGGCCGTGCGGCGGCAAATCGGGCGGCGGCCGAGCGGGGTCCTGCCCCGCCCGGCGT
>JBOGYA010000353.1:0-3075 GCA_050696515.1 Solirubrobacteraceae bacterium | reverse complement strand
GAGCAGATCCTGCCCCACGCTGAGCACTACGACCACGAGGACGCCTTTCCGGAGCCGATCGTGGAGCAGATGAAGGAACTGGGGCTGTTCGGCGTCACCATCCCCGAGGAATACGGGGGCATGGGGCTGGATCTGACGACGTACGCGATGATCGTGGAGGAGCTGTCGCGGGGGTGGATCAGCATCTCGGGCATCGTCAACACCCACTTCATCGGCTCGTATCTGCTCATAAAGTTCGGGACCGAGGAGCAGAAGCAGAACTACCTGCCCAAGATGGCCACCGGCGAGATACGCGCCGCCTTCAGCCTGTCCGAGCCCGAACTGGGCTCTGACGTGGCCGCGATCAAGACCGCCGCCCGCAAGGCAGACGACGGCAGCTATGAGATCAACGGCACCAAGATGTGGGTCACCAACGGCCTGCGCTCGGGCGTGGTGTTCGTGCTGGCGCGCACCGATCCCGCCGCCGAGCCAAAGCACCGCGGGCTGACCTGCTTCATCGCCGACAAGGAGCCGGGCGCCGCCGAGAACACCGGGGACTACCAGGGGCTCGACGTCCCGCCGCAGATCAAGAAGATGGGCTACAAGGGGGTGGAGTCCACCGAGCTGGTCTTCGACGGCTACAAGCGCACGGGCGACGACATCCTCGGCGGCGAGGAGGCCGGCCTGAACAAGGGCTTCGCGCAGATGATGGACGCGCTCGAGTTGGGGCGCGTCAACGTGGCCGCGCGCGGCGTGGGGCTCGCACAACGGGCGCTGGAGCTCGCGCTCAAGTACAGCCAGGAGCGGCGGACGTTCGGCAAGCCGATCGCCCAGCACCAGGCGATCCAGTTCAAGCTCGCCGACATGGCGACTAAGGTCGAGGCGGCGCGCCTGTTGACCCACCGCGCGGCCCGCATGAAGGACGCCGGCGAGCGCTCGGACATCGAGGCGGGGATGGCCAAGCTGTTCGCCTCCGAGGCGGCTCGCTTCTGCGCCGAGGAATGCCTGCGGATCCACGGCGGCTACGGCTATTCGAAGGAGTACGAGATCGAGCGGATCTACCGTGACGCGCCGCTGCTGTTGATAGGCGAGGGAACCTCCGAGATCCAGCGAATGGTGATCGGGCGAAAGCTGCTCGAGCGCAACAAGATCTAGATATGGCGACCGACACGAAATCCCTGATTGAGACCGCTGTCACGCGGTTCCTTGACGAGGTGCCCGCGCTCGCGAATCTGAAGCTGGTGGCGGGTCTCGAGCTGCGGGCGCGGGGGGAACCGCAGATGTACCGCGTCGAGATGCCGGGGCCGAAGGTGACCAAGGGCTTCGCGGCCGATTCCAAGGTGAACATTTCGGTGTCGCGCTCGCGCTTCAACGACCTCGCCGCCAAGGGCCACATCAGCGACTGGCGCGAGGCGTTCGAGCACGGAGACGCCCAGGCGACCGGGATCGAGCAGGTGATGAAGCTGATCGTCAACGTGGTCGAGCGCCAGGAGGAGCGCTCGCGCACGCGCAAGGCCAAGCACTGAGCCGCTCGCCCGGTTCTCAGGCGCGCTGCGCCAGTGTCTCAGCGTCGCGCAAGTGCTGCTCGACGAGTTCGAGGCCTGCGTCCCAGAAGCCCGGGTCGGCGAGGTCGATCTCCACGAGCCGCCCCAGCTCCTCGGGGCTGCGCGAGCCGCCCGCGGCGAGCAGCTCCAGGTACTTCGGCACGAAGTCCGCGCCGCGCTGCTCGTAGCGCTCGTACACCGACAGCGCGAGCAGCTGGCCGTAGGCGTAGGCGTAGACGTAGCCGGGAGTGTTGATGAAGTGGGGGATGTACGACCACCAGCTGCGGTAGCCCTCGGTGATCTCCACCGAGTCGCCCAGCAGCTCCGCCTGGCTCTCGGACCACAGCTCGCCGAGGCGCTCCACCGACAGCTCCCCCTGCTCGCGGCGGCCCGTGTGGACGAGCTCCTCGAAGCGGTTCATCGCGACCTGGCGGAACACCGTGGCGATGATGTCCTCCAAGTGCTCGGCCAGCAGCGCCAGGCGCGACCGCGGCGTCGAGTCCTGCGCGAGCAGGCGCCCGAACACGACGGTCTCGCCGAACACCGAAGCCGTCTCGGCGAGCGTCAGCGGGGTGCCCTGGTGAAAGACGCCCTGGCGCGCCGCCAGCGCGAAGTGCACGCCGTGGCCGAGCTCGTGGGCGAGCGTCAGCACGTCGCGCCGCCGTGAGGTGTAGTTGAGCAGCACGTAGGGGTGCGCGGAGGGCACCGCCGAGGCGCAGAACGCTCCCCCCCGCTTGGCGGGGCGCACCGGGGCGTCGATCCACCGCTCCGCGAAGAAGCGCCCCGCCAGCTGTCCCAACTCGGGCGAGAAGGAGGAGTAGCAGTCGAGCACCAGCTCGCGCGCCTGCGCGTAGGTGAAGCTCACCTCGTCCTGTGTGACGGCTGCCATGCGGTCGTAGTCGGCCAGGCGCTCCACCCCGAGCAGCCCCGCCTTCAGGCGGTACCAGCGGCGCGCGAGCTCGTAGCGGCCGCGCACCGCCTCGATCAGCGCCCGCACCGACTCGTCGCTCGCCTCGTTGGCGAGGTTGCGCGCCGCCAGCCAGTTCGGGTAGCGGCGCAGGCGGTCGTCGACCGACTTGTCCACGAGCAGCGTGTTGAGCACGTACGCCCGCGTGCGCAGCCCCGGGGCCAGCGCCGCGGTGACCGCCTCCGCCGCCGTGCGCCGCGCCTCGCGGTCGGGCAGCGCCAGACGGCTGAGCGCCACGTCGAGGGCCACGCGCTCGGTCGCAGCTGCGCCATCTCCACCGCCTGTCCGACCGGCCCCGCCGCTCGCGGGTGGGTCGGCTTCGACCTCGTTGGGCGAGCGGGCTCCAACCGGCAGCTCCACCTCGATTGCCGAGGTCAGCTCCTCGAACAGCCGCGCCCACGCGGTGGCGCCGGTGAGCGACTTCTCCGAGACGATATTCTCCTCGGGCTCGCTCAGCAGGTGCTCGCGGTAGCGGCGCACGTTGCGCAGGTGGTGGCGGCAGAAGTCGAGTCCCGTGCCCGCCAGCAGCTCCTCAGCGCGCTCCTCCGGGAGCGCCGCCCACTCCAGCTCGAAGAACAGCAGCGT
>JBOGYA010000352.1:0-3076 GCA_050696515.1 Solirubrobacteraceae bacterium | reverse complement strand
ATAGAAGACAAGCAGGACCCCGATCATCACAACCGCCTCCTCGCTCTGCACCTTCACCGAGCGGCCGCTGACGCCGGTGCGCGCTCGCGCGTAGGCGTAGATGACGGTGGCGATCCGGAGTGCGATCAGAACGTAACAGACCGCCAGCGACGCCAGGCTCGGGCCGGTGAAGGGGTGTTGATCGCGGACGTTTAGCCACACGATCCCGAATGCGACCAGCGCCACCACCGCCGCCACCAGCGACACCCAAGGCGCCCGGAAATCCAGCGCGCGCCGAGCGTCCGCCTGCGTCTGTGTCAGCAGCCGCGCAGCCTCGCGTGGTTCCATCCTTGCTTCCTCGGGCGTTCCTCCCGACGGCCCTACGTTCGTAGTCATGGTTCTGCCTCCGATTAGAGTTTGTGATGCAAACCCTAGCTCACTTTGTGGGGCAAAGTCAAGGCCCTATTCGCGCAGGAGCGCCCGGTGGCTGCCGCCGGGCAGGGTCCCAGCGGCGAACCCACGCTGACCCCGAGCGACGCCAGTGCGGTGTCCGAGAACTCGAGCGCATACTCGGTCAGCGACACAGGCTTGGCGCGGTCGCGTCGATCGGCGGGTTGATCGAGAGCTCGCGTCCAGCCCGAACCGCGGCCATCCCAATTCCACCAGGGACTGCCTCTACAAGCGCTGCGCCGCGGCGCTGGACGCCAACCCCGGCCGGGCCAAAAGGCCTCCTCTTTCGCACGCGCGTCCCACAGTGCTGCATCATCGCCAACCGGCCACACGCGCCCTGGCGGCTGCTCCCAGCCGGAAGCGGCACTAAGACGACGGATGCGTGACGCGGGGAAAGCGGGGTGCCCCTGGATCCGGCCAGTGCACCTGCTCGTCGCCAAAGGTGCGCATCGCCACCGTGTCGACCGTCGGGCGCCATGACGGGTCGCCTCGACTGCACTGCTTTCCCGCGCGAGCAGCAGCAGGTGCTTGCTGGAATCTGGCTAACGCCCGCCGCCCCTTTGGACGAGGTTGGTCGGGTAGGCGAGAGGCGCCTAGCGCCGCGCGGCTGGTGCCGACTGGTGCCGGTTTCCTCCCGCCCCCCATCGATCCGTGCGTGCGGTTCTCCCGCACACGGCTCACCGACGTTCTTCACCGTCGGCATTCGGCTCCCTGGCGCCACGGCCGGTTCGGGCGGGGCGCGGCGATGGTTCCGTTGAGGCTGATCAGTCCGTAGCGGTCTGGCCGGGCGGCAAACTGCTGCCGTCCGTAACGCCATGGCTGTTGATGGCTTGCCGCGATCCACAGCTGCAGGCGTCGCTCCGCGTGTCGGATGATCGTGTCGAACTGGACGGTCGAGTTGCCGTAGCGGAAGTAACCCGCCCAGCCGCGCAGGAACCGGTTGAGGTCCCCGACGACTTGCTCGACCGGCCAGCGCAGCCGGTCCCGCGCCGTGAGCTCGCGCACACGGTAGCGGGCGTGCTGCATCGCCTGTCGTGACGGCCAGCGAGCGAGGAATTCGATGCGCGTGGATCCGGCGGTGCGGCCGCGTCCCCAGCGGTGATGGAAGCCGAGGAAATCCACTCCCTCGCCTCCCGCCTCCAGGTGCACGATCCGCGTCTTGGCCGACTTGAGTTCGAGTCCCATATCGGCCAGGATCGCCGTGAGCGCCGCGAGAGCGTTCTCGGCCTCGCCTCTGGTCTTGCACATCGCCAGCAGATCGTCGGCGTAGCGCAACAGCAACCCGCTTCCGCGTGCCTGCCATTCCCGGTCAAGCCGGTGCAGGTAGACGTTGCAGAGCACGGGCGAAATCACACCGCCCTGCGGGGTGCCACTCACCCCATGCCGGACCGCTCCTGCCTCAAGCACCCCGGCGCGCAACATCGCGCGCAGGAGTTTCAGCAAGCGACGGTCACAGATCCGCTCCTCGACTGCTGACATCAACCCTGAGTGCGGGATCGCCTCGAAGCAGTTGGCGATGTCCGACTCCGCGATCCACCTCCGGCCTCGCCAGGTCTCATCAATGAGAACCTGGAGCGCGTCGTGCGCCGAGCGCCTCGGGCGAAACCCGAACGAGCAGGGCAGAAAGTCCGCCTCGAAGATCGGCTCAATGACGAGCTTCACCGCGGACTGAACGACGCGATCGCGGACAGAAGGGATCGACAGCGGCCTTGGCTCGTCCGGCCTGCCGGGCTTCGGGATGAACACCCGGCGGGCGGGGAGCGGGCGGTAGCTGTCGTCCTTGAGGTCCGCCGCCAGCTCGTCGAGCAGCGTGGCGATGCCGTACTGCTCGACGTCGGCGATGGTCTGCTTGTCGATGCCAGCCGCGCCACGATTGGCGCGCACCAGCTCCCACGCGCACTCCAGTACGTCCCTGCGGAGGACCTTGTCATAGAGCGCGTGGAACCTTCGCCCGGGGTCGGCCTTGGCCGCCCGGTAGAGCGTTCGCTGCAGTTCTCGGACTTTGTACTGCTTGGCGGTCCTAGCCACGATGGGCACTCACCGGCCCTTCCCTGTGCGTGACGCGTGAACGAAGTAGCGGCCCTTCCCTCACCGCCGGTTCTGTTGTCCGGTCGGCTCAAGCAGTAATACGGCCGCCTCCGACTCCCTCCCGGCCCGCGCCCACTTCCCGACCTTGCCGGTTATAGGACGCGACGCTCCGGCAGCACCAAGCCGCAGGCTGCCGGGCCGGGGAGGGCCTCCCCAGTTCCCGCCATCACCATCCGAACGTTCCGCGCCCTCTACGCCGGGGAGTTCTTCGGGGCTGCGCTTCCAGGCTCTTCACCCCTTCCATGGCCTTCACCAAACGGGACGAGGCTCGGCTCTCCCTAATACACGCTCACGACGCGGCAGGCTTCGCTTGACGCTACGGACCGCTCGGTCGCACACCCCTGACGGATGCTTGACGCTGCGCTTCGACCCCGAACGTTTCCATCCAAAGCCGGCAGCCTGCTACCGGGCCTCCTGGCAGCTACCCGGACCGGACTCACACCGGCAGGCGACGACGAGCTTGTCGCTAGATCACGATGTTCTAATCATCGACCTCCAACAGTCTGGGCGCACTCCCGTACGTCGTGGAACAACGCGGTCGACCCGCAAGGTCAACCAA
>JBOGYA010000351.1:0-3080 GCA_050696515.1 Solirubrobacteraceae bacterium | reverse complement strand
GCGGTCTTCTTCTCCTCATCATGCATCGATTTCTCGCGCACCCCCGGGTGAGGGCACATCACCCCGACCGGGTGATGTCCTACCACCCGCTTGCAAGAAACATGTGTGCGATCGACACTCCCGCCCCCCAGAGCGCGGCTGCGCCCTCGCCGTTCCCGCCGATCGCCGACTACGCCTTCCTGTCGAACTGCCACACCGGCGCGCTCGTTGCGCCCGACGGGGCGGTGGACTGGCTGTGCGTGCCGCGGTTCGATGCTCCGTCGGTGTTCGGCACACTGCTCGACCGCGAGGCCGGCGCGTTCCGGTTCGGGCCGTTCGGGATCAACGTGCCCACCGCGCGCTTCTACGAGCCCGGCACCAACACGCTCGCCACCACCTGGACCACGCCCACCGGGTGGGTGCTCGTGCGCGACGCGCTCACGCTCGGGCCCCGGCGCGGCGTGGACCTCGTCACGCCCCACACCCGCCCGCCGACCGACGAAGACGCCGATCACACGCTCGTGCGCGTCGCCCTCTGCATGGCGGGTGAAGTCGACATCGACCTGACCTGCGAACCCGTGTTCGACTACGGGCGCCTCCCCGCTGAATGGTCGCTCGCCGAGGACGGCCGCACCGCCGACGCCAGCGGCGCCGGGCAGACGCTCCGCCTGCAGACCGACATGGCCCTCGGCCTCGAGGGCGACTGGGCCAGGGCCCGGCACGTGCTCAAACAGGGGGAGCAGGTCTACTGCTCGCTCTCTTGGGCCGAGGAGCTCGCCTCGCCGCTGGACGTCGACGAGGCCAACGCGCGCCTCGCCGCCACCACCCACTACTGGCGCGCCTGGCTGGACCGCGCGCGCCTGCCCGATCACCGCTGGCGCGGTCCGATCCAGCGCTCCGCGCTGGCGATCAAGGGCCTCACCTACATCCCCACCGGCGCCACCGTCGCCGCGCTCACCACCTCGCTACCCGAGACTCCCGGCGGGCAGCGCAACTGGGACTACCGCTACACCTGGCTGCGCGACTCCACCTTCACGCTGCAGGCGCTGCACTTCCTCAACCTCGACGCCGAGGCCGAGGAGTTCATGCAGTTCATCGCCGACCTGGAGCCCAACGGCGACGGCGCGCTGCAGATCATGTACGGGATCGACGGGCGGCGCGACCTGACCGAGTCCACCCGCGAGGACCTCTCCGGCTACGCGGGCGCGAGCCCCGTGCGGATCGGCAACGGCGCCTTCGACCAACGCCAGAACGACGTCTTCGGTGCGGCCCTGGACTCGATCCTGCTGCACACCCGCCGCTCCGAACGCCTCCCCCGGCGGCTGTGGCCGATCGTGCAGGCCCAAGCCGAATGCGCAAGCTGCGTCTGGAGCGAACCCGACCAGGGCGTCTGGGAGGCCCGCGGCGATCCCCAGCACTACGTCTCCTCGAAGCTCATGTGCTGGGTCGCGATGGACCGCGCGTCGAAGCTCGCCGCGATGCGCGGCGACGCCACGCTGCAGGACGCCTGGCACGCGACCGCCGAGGAGATCAAGGACGACATCCTCCTCAACGGGCTCACCAAGAGCGGCGTCCTGCGCCAGCACTACAAGACCGACGCGCTCGACGCCTCCACGCTGCTCGCGGCGCTGTTCGGCTTCCTGCCACCGCGGGACGAGCGCCTGCGCGCAAGCGTCCTGGCGATCGCCGACGACCTCACCGAGAACGGCTTCGTGCTGCGCTACCGCACTGACGAGACCGACGACGGCATGTCCGGCAAGGAGGGCTCCTTCCTGATCTGCTCCTTCTGGCTCGTCTCCGCCCTGGCGATCGTCGAGGAGCAGCAGCGCGCCCGCGACCTGATGGAAAAGCTGCTCTCCGTCGCCTCGCCGCTCGGGCTCTACGCCGAGGAGTTCGACACCTCCACCGGCCGGCACCTGGGGAACTTCCCCCAGGCCTTCTCCCACCTCGCTTTGATCGAGGCCGCCGCGCGCATCATCCTCGCCGAGCGCATCGCGGAGATCTCATGACGAACGACCACGCCGCCGCCGCCGGCCCGTACCTGCTCGAACGCCTGGAGGCCGATGCCAGGTGATGGGCGGGCGAGGCGCCGATGTCCGGTGAGGCGAACGCGACCGGGGTCAACGGCGGCCCGCTGAGCTCGCGCCGCCGGCGGGTGGTGATCGTCGGCGGCGGCTTCGGCGGCCTCACCGCCGCGCGCGAGCTGCGCCACGCCGATGTCGAGGTGACGCTGGTGGACCGCGTGAACCACCACCTCTTCCAGCCGCTCCTCTACCAGGTGGCCTGCGGCGGCCTCTCCACGGGCGAGTGCGCTCCGCCGATCCGCACCGCGCTGCGACACAGCCGCCACATGACCGTGCTGATGGCACAAGCCACCGGCCTCGACGCCGAGCGCCGCCAGCTGGAGCTCGACGGCGGTGAGCGCCTGCACTACGACAGCCTGATCGTCGCCTGCGGCGCACAGACCTCCTACTTCGGCAACGAAGCGTGGCGGGAGGTGACCTGCGGCCTGAAGACGCTGTCCGACGCCGTCGCTCTGCGCAACCGGATCTACGGCGCGTTCGAGCAGGCCGAGCGCACCGACGACGAGGACGAGCGCAGGGAGCTGATGACGTTCGTCGTGATCGGCGGCGGGCCGACCGGCGTGGAGATCGCCGGAGAGCTCGCGATCATCTCCAAGGACGCGGTGGGCCGCGATTACACGCGGATCCACCCCCGCGATACGCGCGTGATCCTGCTCGACGCCGGCGAGCGCGTCGTCGCCGCGTTCAGCGAGCGGCTCTCGCGCAAGGCCGCGCGGCAGCTCGCCTCGATCGGGGTCACGGTGCGCGAGCGCGCCCGCGCCACGGCGATCGACGCGCGCGGTGTGACGATCGAGGTCGGCGCCAGCGCCCAGGAGCGTGGAGGGGCGTCGTCGTCGCAGGAGCGCGGGGCGCAGGAGCGGATCGCCGCGAGGACCGTGGTCTGGGCGGCCAGCGTGCACGCCGTCCCGTTCGCCACGACGCTCGCCCAGGCGACCGGAGCGAGCACCGACCGGGCCGGGCGCGTGCAGATCGAACCGGACCTGACGGTGCCCGGGCACCCCGAGATCTCGATGATCG
>JBOGYA010000350.1:0-3102 GCA_050696515.1 Solirubrobacteraceae bacterium | reverse complement strand
GCCGTTGGCGCAGCTGGTAGCGCACTTGCATGACGCGCAAGGGGTCAGAGGTTCGAGTCCTCTACGGCCCACCTGAAACCGCAGGTGAAGAACACAGTTCGGTCCCGGATGCTCTGGACGACCTGTGGAAAACGTAGCTTTCGGTCCGTCGTAGCTGCGTCGCATTTCGGCATACCGCCCACCAAGATCCGACCAAACCGCAGGTCGCACGACCGTGCGTCACGACTCCTCTGGTTCCGCCACGGGTGACAGCAATGATTCCGGGGCGCCGATCTTCGCTTGGCGAATCAAGCCTTCAGCACGGTCGCAAAACAATCATGCCGCACGGGCGGCACGGATCAAAGTTCCAAAGCACTCGATCGGACTCATCGGACGACAGGATCTCGTTGCACTCTTGGAGCAGGTTACGAATCGATTGTTCTTTGCCGTCAACGGGGAAGACAAGGCGGCCATGGACCCCACGGTCCTCGACCCATGCGTGGTACCGCACCTCGCCAGACGACCGCTCCTCGGTATTACCAGAAAAAGCTCGTCTACGGAGATGGCCAATACTTCTTGCTCTGGAGGTACTGGGTGGCGTCCGGTTCCTCGACGAACTCCAGCAGGTTTCCGACCTTTTCAGTTAGCACGAGCCGTACTTCCGTTGGGCTGGCGAAAAAGAACTCTCTCCGTTCGTTGATGTGGTTCACGCGCATTGATGCAAAGGCGTGATGTAGCTCAGTCTCCAAGGTGACAGCATCCTCTGAGAAGTACATGGCGTGAACGTCGAACGGGAATGGGACTGATGCGCCACCAAGCTCGTGGACCCGGTCCAGAGGGTCGAGCCTTCTTGTCATTCCAATCTTCACCATGCGTGATCCGAACGCTCCGGCGTTGCTGATTACATAGACATAACCCGCACGAATGTTTGCAGCTCGGAAGTCGTTCTGGGCGATGCTCTCGTCGAGTTCGGCAAGCTTGGTCTGATACTCGGCGACGGCTGTCTCATTGCCGCTGCCCTTTAGGGATTCCAGAACATTGAGGTAGTGTGCGCGTTCCTTGTTCAATCGTTCGCGCTCGGCGGCGAGTTCCTGCTCGGCCTTACGTTCCTCTCGGAGCCGCTCTCTTTCGTCGCGGGCTCTCTCCTTCTCCTCTTGGACCTTCATGAGGTAGTCCGAGGTCAGCTCAAGCTCTTCGAGCCGCATAGCGTGAAACGCTGGATTGATACGCATCTCCATCATCGACCCAAGCCGGGCAATCGCTGTGACCGAGGCTTCGAGCCGCTTCTTGGCCGTGATGACGTTACCCGCTCGCAGCGACCGAACGCAGCTATCGGCTTCGGCATTGTAAGCGCGCAGCATGAGCTTCGACAGGTCGCCCGTCATTTTGCGCCCTTTAGCGAGCGAGTTATTGAATGTGAACATATCCGAGGCCAACACGGCATCTGACATGATGACGGCATCCTTGATTCGTGCTTGAAGATTGGTTAAGCGCTCTCGGAACTCCTCCGAGTTCTCCAACGGGTGGTGGTACCGGTAGATACCGACTTCCTGGAGCACCCGTTGGTCATCCAGGTCGACGAGGACTTGGGCGTCGGGGTTCGTGGGTGCGTGCCGTTCTGACCCTGCGCTGAGGCGGGCACGCAACTCCTCGACCTCGGCCCGCAGAGCGGCCAATTCTGGGTCGATGGCGGCTGGCGCTGCTGGCGGCGCCGCGGCGCTGCCCGTTGGTCCCGTATCAGCGGTATGAACCGGCGGCGATCCACTCGCTACAGGTCGGACCGAATCCGCATCGACGACGGTGCTGACAGGACCCTGCGGGGGAGGCGGGAGCCAGAACACCCAGCCCTCCGGCGCTCGTGGCCAGCTCGGGTCGGGGGTCCAGCCCTCAGGTGGCACCCACCCCGAGGGGGGCACGGGCCATCCTGGCGGGGTGTTGAAGACATAGCTCACTTGCCGCTGCCCCGCACACCCTTCGAGGTGTCGATCGGCGTGAGATCGAACGGACTAGCCGACACCACCGCGCCAAGATGCTTGAGAGTGGCTAGTGGGACAACTTCGCGGAGGTTGAACGTCATGAAATGGGTTCGGTCCGCGGCGACAGCGACCAGAGGAGTGTGCTTCGGCAAACCAGTGGCCGCGTCGGTGTTCTGGCTACCGACCGACAACGCGATGGTTTGGACATGGCCATTGCGATCGGCCGCGAAAACCTCGTGCAGTGTTCTCACAGCGACCTGCCACACCGCGTTGGCATAACGGTCCTTTTGCTCCTTCTTGGTAAGGCTTGTGGCAGCGATCTCGCGCTTGGCCTTCACGTACTTGAACTCCTTCGCCGATGGGACCACCTCAGGCGGAGGCACGGTGACGGTGAGGATGAGCTCGCGGGAAGCGGCGTCGTAGCTTGCTTCATGCTCGACGGGAAACACGTTCGGGTAGACGGAGTTCCCGAGGACGATGCCGACATACTCGGTGACCGCTACGGCGTCTCCAGCGTTCAGGCCTTGAATCAGATCATCCAAGGAGGCGTTCGACCGAGCCCCCTCGGCCTCCCGTTCAGCGCACTCGCTCTGATACTGCTGACGGACCTGGGCAACCCAGCCCAACCGCTGCGCTTCTGCGGCCTCGTACGCCTGCATCTGCTGGAACTGGGCAGCGGGCAACATCGCAACCTCGACATCCCACTTCGCGTGATCCTGAGCGAACGCCGACCTTGCTTGGGCGACCGCTTCGGCATGCTTCTTCTTGCCGAGGACGCCACCCAAACCACGCGTGGCCTCTGGTTCCAGGAGGGTCGGCTCGGGGCGCGCAATGAGGGGCTGCGGGCGGGGAATCGGCACCTCGAGGTCGCCGCGGGTGAACGGCGGATGCTGGACGACAAGCCGAAGTGCATCGAGATCCACAAAGTTCTCGACACCGAACACCGCTCCCAGGATGCCGTCGATCTCTTCGTATGTCATCTCAAGGTCAGCGTTCTTGGCGGCCGCCTCACATGCCATGGCCTGGTCAAATAGGCGTTCCGCTTCCTTTTGCGCCGCCTTCTGCTCGGCGGCCGACGCTCGCGCCGCCTGTGCCTGAGCCTGCTCAGCGTGCCGCATGGCTTGCTCTGCCTGCCGCGCCGCTACAG
>JBOGYA010000349.1:0-3113 GCA_050696515.1 Solirubrobacteraceae bacterium | reverse complement strand
GAGCGTGCCCTGCGCCGTCTGCACGAGCGAGACCGCGTCCTGGGTGTTCTGCTGCGCCTGGGCAACACCGTTGACCTGGCCCTGCATGCGCTGGTTGGCGGCGTAGCCGGCGGCGTCGTCGGCGGCCGAGTTGATCCGCAGGCCGGAGGTGAGGCGTTCCAGCGACGTGGCCAGCCCGCCCTGGGTGTTGTTGAGGTTGCGCTGAGCGATCAGCGACTCGATGTTGGTGTTGATGCTGAGGGACATGCGTTCATCTCCTTGATGACGGTTGTATGGTCAGTCCCGGGCCGACTCCCTGTCAGCCCTTTTACACGCCTGTTTATCGTCATCGGCGGGCGATACTTGAGGGCGGGCCGAATAGCTTGGACGGCGTCTGCGAAGCGACTCGCGACTACACGCGCACGTCGATGCCCCGGCTCCCGGTGCCGTCCTCGTCGGGATCGTCCCGCTCGCGGGGAGACGCGCCGGGAGGTTTCGCCCCGTCTGCGCCACGGGGCGTCTTGCGGCGCTCGCGCCGGCCGGTCTTCGATCGGCCGCTTTGCTTCTCTGCCGGAGCTAGTTCGGAGATCCAGGGGGAACGGCGCTCGATCGGCTGAATAGGGTCCATGGCGGTCTCCTACACAGTAGGGCCGGGTCCCTGCAGCTTGGCGATCTCGGCGGCGAGCAGCTGCTGCTGGGCGTCGCGCAGCTCGGCGACCACCAGGCGCCGCCATAGGAACACTGCACCAGCCCAGGCTGCCACATAGCAGACTGCCCCGGCGGCGAGCGCGCGCAAACCGGCTTCGGGGAGCGCGTGGGTGGGCAGCGAGAGGTAGCCGCCGATCAGGAACCCGCCGAGGCCGCCCCACGCCTTGGAACGCGCAATGCTCCGCACCGCGCGCGGGTGCCCGGCGAGGACCAGCTGTGAGCTCCCTCCGCCGGCTCCCTTCCCGCTCGCGCTCGCCCCAGCCTTGGCCTTCGGAGACTTGGCGCCTTTGGTCGGCTTTGCGGGCTTCTCATCTGCCATAACCGCTGCCCTCCAGCCCACGGCGGCGTTCGGCGCGTTGGCACTCGAAGATGAAGCGCACGAGGCGCCGGTGCTCGCCCTCGCCGATCTCGTCGAAGCAGAGCGCGCGCCGGCCCTCGGCGTCGGTGCGCACGACCGTGCCGACACCCGTGATCGGCGGGGCGTCCTTGGCGGTGGTCAGCCGGAACTGGACCTGCTCGCCGACCTTCAGAGTGCTCGGCCCAGCGAGCAGCATCCCGCCGCCGGAGAGGTCCACAGAGTAGGTTTGGATCGTGCCCTGGCTGCTCCCGGTGAGGACGAGCACCGGCCGGGTGGATTGGACGCGGACGTACTCGCGCTCCTGGATCCGCTCGAGCGAGTGCAACTCGCGGAAGCGCAACAGCTCGCGGTCCTCGAGCGTTACCGTGCCCTGCAGCCGGATCCGCCCGTTGCGGTTGGTGAACTCGAGCTGCAGCTCGTCGAGCCGGCCATCGTCGAGCGGGCGTTCGACGCGGAACATCAACGCCACGAGCAGCTGATCCCCGTCGCGCTCCGCGACCCGCGCCTGCACGCGCTCGCCGCTCGGCCGCACGACGGTCACGGCGTCCGAGCGCTCCGGGAGCGCGAGCTCCGCGCGGTCGGGCGCCGTTGCGCGCCGGAGTCTCATCGCGCGGGAAGCAGCCTGTCGACGAGGTGGGCGGGATCGACCTGGGTGAGCTCCCAGCCGCTCCCGCCGGTCTCCAGCAGGTACTCGGGGGGGAGACCGAATGCGCACGCGACCTGCACGGCCACCCCGAGCTGATCGGTCTCGTCGGCGTGGGTGATCGCAAGCGCGCTCGTACCCAGCGGGCGGTAGGCCTCCAGCAGGCGGGCGGCCGGCTTGGCGCCGAGCGTGGCGGGCAGTGCGAGCACCACACGGTCGGGCCGCAGCCGCTCGAGCACCGCTGCGAGCGCGGCGATCGAGGCCTGGTCGGCCGGTGAGAGCGAGGGCGTGTCGAGCAGCAGCAGGCCCTCCTCGCGGGCGCTGAGCAATGCCTGCTCCGCCCCGTCTGTTGTCGGCGTCAACGCGGCGCTCGTGGCGGGAAGCGTGCTGCGTTGCTGGTAGGCATCCAGCAGCGCGGCGCAGCAGGCGCTCTTGCCGCTACCGCCGGGTCCCACGAAGGCGATTACGGCGGGTCCGGGTGGCAGCGGGGGGCAGACCGGGATCAGCTGCCCGAGCGCCCGGCGAACCGCCTGCGCGAGCGCGGATGGGGAAGAGGACTCAATCAACGGGAGCAGGTGCGCGGCGGCCAGATCGATCGCTTCGCAGATGAACCGCTCGTCGAACCCAACATCGAGCAGCTCGCGCTCGAGCAGCGCACGCCCGCTTGCGATCGCCGCGGCGGACGGGGGCGGCGGGTCGGTGGGCTCAACCTGGACGAACGATGTGGTGTCGGTGGAGCCAAGGTCGTCTGCTGGTGAGATGGTGGGCTCGTCCAGAAGTTCCGCGGCTTCGGCCTCGGCTTCTGCGTCGGCGAGCGCGGCCGCAAGCGCCGCGTCGAGATCCGGGGGGACGGCGGGCTCGGCGGCGCACACCGCGGCTTCGGCCTCGGCGAGCGCCGCGGCGAAGGGGTTGGCGGCCCACTCGTCCGCCGCCACCGGCGCCTCGTCCTCGAAGGACCCGGGCAGCGCAGGGGTGGCGTCGTCCTCGTCGTAGCGGTCGAGCAGCTGGCCCCCGCCGCCACCGCGGCAGGCCTCGATTTCGACGAAGGGGCGCTGGAAGAAGCCGGCGAATCCGCCGGTGAGCCCCCGGTGGTGGCGAACCACGATTGCGTCCTCGCCGAGCTCGGAGACGATCCGGGGGATCAGCTCGTCGACGGTGCGTCCGCGGTAGATACGGGGCCCCTCTTGGAGGACGGCGGGGTGGTGGGTGAAGGTGCTCATGCGTGGATGACTCCAATCGTCTCGACAATGACGCCGGGCGCGATCTCGTTGTAGGAGCAGACCGGCAGGTGGGGCTGTGCCTGGGCGATCAGGCGGCGCAGGTGGCGGCGCACGCGCGCGGAGCAGAGCAGGACCGGATTGCGCGTGCCGCGCGCGGTGGCGTGCTCGACTTGGGCGCGCAGCGCGCCGACGATCGCCTGCGCGC
>JBOGYA010000348.1:0-3120 GCA_050696515.1 Solirubrobacteraceae bacterium | reverse complement strand
CGGCTGCACCGCCAAGCGCACTCAGCGCCGGCCATAAACGTGTATGCTAGATCAGCAGCGTTTTCGAGGTCCTCCACGCTTAGGGTCCACGCCAGATTAGACCGCGCGTAGTATCCTGTCCATGTGGAGGTCAGCCCCGAGGAGCTCGCGCGATTCTTCGAGGTGGTCCTTCCACATCTGAATGAGCGTCAGCGTCGTGTGGTTGCCGGAGCGTCTGCGCAGATGCTCGGACGAGGCGGGAAGTCAGCGGTGGCAGAGGCTTCGGGTATGAGCCGCAATACGGTGATCAAGGCGACCTCCGAGGTGAAGGCGGGTATCGAGCCCTCAATTCGCCTGCGCGCGCCGGGCGGAGGCGACAAGTCTCTCCTCGAGACCCAGCCGGGGTTGCTCGAGGCGCTCGACGAGCTCGTGAACCCCGAGACGAGGGGCAACCCCATGTCGAGGCTGCGCTGGACGTCCAAGTCGTCGACCAAGCTGGCCGACGATCTCGTGGCCGAGGGCTACGCGGTGTCGTCGCGCTCGGTGCTGCGCCTGTTGCATTTCCTCGGCTACTCGCTCCAGGCCAACGCCAAGGTCGCCGAGGGCCGCCAGCACCCCGACAGAGACGCCCAGTTCGCCTACTTGAACGGCCAAGCCAACGACTTCATCTCCGGCGGCCAGCCGGTGATCAGCGTGGACACCAAAAAGAAGGAGCTGATCGGCAACTACGCCAACGGAGGCGCCGAGTGGGCCCCGGTGGGAGAACCCGAGCGAGTTGGGGTCCACGACTTCGCCGACCCTGCGCTCGGCGAGTTCGCCAAGGCGATCCCCTATGGGATCTATGACGTCTCCAACAACGAGGGCTGGGTCAACGTGGGCGACGTCGCCGACACCGCGGAGTTCGCGGTCTGCTCGATCAGGCGGTGGTGGGACCAGATGGGAAGGGCTCGCTTTCCCGACGCCACCCGCCTCCTCGTGACCGCCGATGCCGGGGGCTCGAATGGCTATCGGCTCCGGGCCTGGAAGGTCGAGCTCGCCAGGCTCTCAGCAGACATCGGCCTGGAGATCACGGTGTGCCACTACCCGCCGGGCACCTCGAAGTGGAACCGCATCGTTATCTACACCGGGTTCCCGGGTGTCTACGAAGTGACCAACGAGCCGGCGCCCGTGCCTGAGGTCCTGGCTCGGGCTCGGTTATCTGCATCGCGTCTTTGACGTAGCGGCTGTCACAGCCGGCATGTAGGACTGTCCCTTGGCCGAAGGAGTGTGCGGCTAAGGAGGTGCGGTCCGGTGCTGGTGCAGAAGGTGGTGTCGCCCGGCGGCGCAACGTCGTGGACGGTGGTCGATGAGCGCTTCGAGCCGATAGAGCCGATCGAGGTCTACTTGGCGCACCTGGAGGCGATCGAGCGCTCCCCGAACACACTGAGGGCGTACGCGTCGAGTCTGCGGCTGTTCTTCGAGTTCCTGGCCGTTCGGGGCGTGGCGTGGGATGCGGTCGGCTTGGACGAGGTCGGCCGATTCGTCTCTTGGCTCCGGCGTCCAGGTGACGATGTGGTGGTCCCGATCGATGCTTCCGTATCGGCTCGGGCGGCCTCGACGGTGAACCGCCATCTGGCGGCGGTCTTCGGCCTCTACGACTTCCACGCCCGCCGAGGGCTCGCCGTGGCGGCCGAGCTGGTCCAGTGGCGGCGCGGCGGGCGCGGCTCGTATCGGCCGTTCTTGGAGGGCGTCGGTGGGCGCTCGCGCAAGGCGCCTCGACGCCCGGTGCGGCTGCGTACACCGCGGCGGCTTCCTGACACGCTGAGCCCCGAACAGATCGCGTTGTTGCTGGCGGCCTGCGAGCACCTGCGCGACCGCCTCCTCATTGCTTTGCTCGCGGAGACGGGCATGAGGGTGGGTCAGGCCCTCGGCTTGCGCCACAGCGATTTCGTAAGTAGGGACAAGACGATCCGCATCGTGCCGCGCGCTGCCAACGCGAACGGAGCTCGGGCGAAGTGCCGGGACGAGACGGCGATCCCGGTCTCGGCGGGGCTCGTGCGGCTCTACAGCGAGTACCTCTTCGACGAGTACAGCGACATCGACAGCGACTACGTGTTCGTGAACCTCTTCGCCGAACCCCTCGGCCGCCCGCTTCGCTACTCGGCGGTGGCCGGCCTGGTGGGCCGGCTGCGGGCACGCACCGGGATCGACTTCAGCCTGCACGTCCTTCGCCACTCCGCGGCGAGCGAGTGGGTCCGCTCGGGAGTGCCGATCGAGGTGGTCTCCAAGCTGCTCACCCACGCCAGTGTGACGACCACGAGTGGAACCTACGTGCACCTCGGTGTGGAGGACCTGCGCGCCGAGCTCGTCAAGGCGGGGCTCCGATGAGCGCCGCCGCTGCAGCCTTCTTCGATCGGCCCGAGCCTCTCGCGCTGCGCATCGCCGCGCTGCTGCGGCCCGATTTCAACCAGGGCATCATCTGTCCGGACCCCACAGACCCGGTGCTCGCCGGTCGGCGCTGCGCGGTGGAAGGCTGCGACCGGCCTTCACGCTCGAGGGGCATGTGCAGGACTCACCACGCCCGATGGGTGAACCGGGGCAGACCGGAGCTGGCTGGTTTCGTCGCCTCCGCGGTGCCCGTGCGGCCCGGTGATTCCCGTGTCGACGAGGTGTTCGACCTGTCAGCTCTTCATGAGGACTGCCGGGTCGAGATCGCCTTCGTGCTGCAGTGCCGCCACGACGAGCGAGGCCGTGGGATCCGTCCGGCGGCCGTTCGCCCGGTGGTGGCGATGTTGGCCGCGGCCGGCGCCCGTTCGGTGCTCGAGCGCTCCGTGAGCGGGTGGGTCGATCTTCTGCCAGCGCTCGGCAAGACCACGAAGGCGAGCGCGGTGGGCTTCTTGCGTTACGCGTGGCGTCAACTCGACGCCGTCGTCATCGGTGGCGGGGTGGAGGCCGAGTACGGACGCGACGCCTGGGACGCCCGCCGCCTCGGCGTCGCCGTCACCGTCGGTCACTATCGGGTGAGCTTCGAGCGGATCCCCCAGCCCTGGCTGCGCAACGCAGTCAAGACCTGGGCCCGGGCACGCCTCGTCGGCGGGATGTCCTTCGGCGCCATCCGCAGGGACGCGACCGCGTTGAGCACCTTCTCCGGCTGGCTCTTTG
>JBOGYA010000347.1:0-3127 GCA_050696515.1 Solirubrobacteraceae bacterium | reverse complement strand
GCGCGCCTCCTCGGCGGTGGCGGCTGCCGCGGCGGCAGCCGCGGCCGGTGCTGGAACGGCCGGGGCGGGGCCGAGCTCGACCCCCAGCGACGCGAACACCCCGTCGTAGAAGCCCAGCTCCCCCTGCAGGTACTCCTCGATGCGCCCCAGGAAGCGGCCGGACTCCGCTCCCTGGATCACGCGGTGGTCGTAGGTGGAGGTCATCGTCATGATCTTCTCCGCCCCGATCATCGCGCCGATCGAGGCGAGGCCCACGGGGTAGCCGATCGAGCCGGTCGCGACGATTGTGCCCTGGCCGCTCATCAGGCGGGGGACCGAGGCGGCGGTGCCAAGGCCCCCAGGGTTGGTCAGGGTGAGGTTCGCCCCGACGAGGTCGTCGGCGGTGAGCGCGCCCGTGCGCGCCTTCTCCACCAGCGCGTCGTAGGTGGCGAGGAAGCGCTCGAAGGGCAGGCGCGCGGCGTCGCGGATCACGGGGACCAGCAGCGTGCGGGACCCGTCCCGCTTCTCGACGTCCACCGCGAGGCCGAGGTTGACCTGCCCGTCGCGCACGCGGTGGGGGCGGCCCTCGACCTCGGCGTAGTGCTCGGCCATCACTGGCAGGTCCTGCGCGGCGCGCGCGATCGCGTAGGCGATCAGGTGGGTGAACGAGACCTTCCGTCCCGCCGCCTTGAGCTCGCGCCGGCGGGCGTCGAGGGCGGTGACGGTGAGCGTGCGGAAGCTCGTGGCGGTGGGGACCGAGAGCGACTGCTCCATGTAGCGGGCGAGCGCCGCGGCGGCGCCCTTCATCAGCTCGGCGCCCACGGGTGCGGCCACCGCGCCGTTGCCAGCAGCCTCGAGTACGTCGGCCTTGACGATGCGCCCTGCGGGGCCGCTGCCGGAGACAGTTGTGAGATCCACGCCCTCGACAGCCGCGGCACGTGCCGCCACGGGAGAAACGGGAACACCTGGAGATGGGCTGCCGTTGCCTGATGGCTGGTCGGTCTCTAGGCTGCCGTTCTCAGTGGCGGGAGGAGGCGCACCGTCACCGACGGCGATTCGCGCAATCACCTGGCCGACAGTGACTGTGTCGCCCTCCTGCACCAGGATCTCGCTCACCGTTCCGCTGGCCGGCGAAGGCAGCTCCACGTCCACCTTGTCGGTCGAGATCTCGACGATCGTGTCGTCGACCTTGATCGCATCGCCCACCTTGACGCGCCATTCGAGGATCGTTCCCTCGGTGACCGACTCGCCCGCGGCAGGGGTCACGACGTCGATCGTCTGGCCAGTCGTCGTGGATGCCGCCATACCTGGACTCACTCTAGCGCGGCGGGTGGGCGGAGCGGATTGCGTGAGAGCGGTTTCACGTGGCCTTCACAGGGCTTAACTCAAACCCGGCGAGCCGCGCGGCTCAACCCGGCGATCCACTCGGCCACCGCGCCGCGCGCCGGCGGCTGGCGCGCACGAACTCGAAGCTGCCGAAGAACGGCCCGATCCCCCCGAGCACGGCGACGGCGGCGGCGAGGCGCAGCGGGACGATCCGCAGACGGACACAGACGATGCAGGTGAGAGACATGGCGATCCACAGCAGCCCGTGGGTGAGCCCCAGCACGAAGGTCGTCGGCTCGGGGTGGCCGGCGGCGAAGGCGCACACCAGCAGCGCGGTGTAAATGCAGGAGTGGGTGAAGGAGGTCCACTTCAGGCCGGTGAACACCTGCTCGCGGCTCACTGCGACAGCCAGCGTGCCATCCGGGGCAGGCTCTCGCCGGCCTCGGCCGGCCATCCATCGATCTCCGCGGGCCACCAGGCGAAGGCGTCGTGCTCGTGGTCGGGCGTAACCTCGGCGCCCGCGGGCAGCCAGGCCTGCCCGACGAACATCACGAGGCGGTGGGGCAGCGCCACCAGCGCCTCCGCGCGCACCCGCTCGGGCGCGACCGACCACTCCTCCTGCAGCTCCCGCACGAGCGTCACGGCGGGGTTCTCCCCGAGGTCCACCGAGCCCCCGGCCCCGAGTGCCCAGCGGCCGGCCCAGGAGGCCAGCCACGGTGCGCGGCGCCCCGCCAGCCAGCGCCCGTCCGCGGAGCGGGTGACGCATAGCGCGGCCATCGAGCACGAGGCGTCGCCGCTGACCAGCCGCAGCGCCCAGCGCAGGGGCTGCAGCTCCAGCTCGATGCCCCCGTCCCGCTCGCGGTAGTCGACCAACCGCCCGGCCATGCCGTCGTGGCTGGGGGAGCCTCGCTCCTGCAGCGCGGCGATCGCGGCGTCGGCCGCCTCGACGTGCGCCGACGGGGCCTCGAAGCGCTGCTCGCACCAGCGCGCGGCAACCCGCTCCAGCGGCCAGGGGCCGCGGGCGAGCACCCGGGGATGCTCTGTGACGGGCTCGGAGCGGGCGGACATGCACAGAGAAGGCTAGTGGGCCTAGACTCGCGACGGTGAAGAACCGGCTACGCAACCATTGGGGCTGGGGGTACGAGGACCAGCGCCTCGCGCCAGCGGAGGTGCGCGCCGCGGCGGGCGGGCTGGCGGCGCACCTGGGGTTGGGCGAGGTGGAGGTGGAGGAGCCGGTGGCGCTGGAGGCGGTGGTGCTGCCGCCGCCACGAGTCGCGCCGCCGCGGGCCTTGAAGGAGATCTGCGCGGACGGTGTACATGCGCGTGCCGCGCACGCATGGGGCAAGTCCTACGCGGACGTGGTGCGGGGCTTTCGCGGCAGCTTCGAGCACCCTCCCGACTTCGTGGCACACCCGCGCGAGGAGCGCGAGGTCGAGCTGCTGCTGGAGTGGTGTGCGGCGGAGCGCGTAGCCGCCATCCCCTACGGGGGCGGCACGAGCGTGGTGGGTGGGGTGCGGCCGGAGGTGGACCCTTCGTACAACGGGGCGATCACCCTCGATCTCGGCGCTCTGACGCGGGTGTTGGAGGTCGATCGCGTCTCCCGCGCGGCGCGCATCCAGGCGGGCGCCACCGGACCGGCGCTCGAGCGCCAGCTCGGCGAGCACGGCCTGACGCTGCGCCACTTCCCGCAGTCGTGGGAGCTCTCCACGCTGGGGGGGTGGATCGCCACGCGCGCGGCGGGGCACTTCGCGACCGTGTGGACGCACATCGAGGACTTCGTGGAGTCGGTGCGCGCGCTCACCCCCGCCGGCGCCTGGGAGTC
>JBOGYA010000346.1:0-3136 GCA_050696515.1 Solirubrobacteraceae bacterium | reverse complement strand
CTGCTGGTGAGCACCTTCCGCAGCGACCCCGCCGAATACCAGCGCCTGGTGGCGGGGGTGGCGTGGATCAACACCTCGCGCACGACGACCTCGCTGTACGCGGGGCGCCTGGAGCCATCGGTGGAACTGCCCTCGCGCGGCCCGCTGGAGGTGCCCGCGCGCTACCGCCACAAGCTGCTGGCGACCTTCAACAGCGGCTTCAAGCTCGCCGACGCAGGCGGCGGGTGGGTGCTGTACGGGCACGCCTACGCCCCGATGCGGGACGGGATGGCCACGTTCGTGCGCTACAGCGACGGGCGCTACGACGTGATCGCCTGGCACGGCGGCTCAGGGGTACCCGGGGACGTGGTGTTCGCGCGCCAGAACCTGCCGCTGATCGTCTCCGGCGGGCGGCCCAGCCCGAACCTGAGCGACGGGCCCGAATGGGGCGCCACGCTCGGCAACGCCGTGCAGGTGTGGCGTTCGGGGATCGGCGTGGACCGCCACGGCAACCTGATCTACGCCGCCGCCGACTACCAGACGGTGGGCAGCCTCGCAAAGATCCTGATCCACGCGGGAGCGGTGCGCGCGATGGAGCTCGACATCAACTCCTACTGGGTGAGCTTCAACGCCTACGCCGAGCCCGGCGCGCGGCAGCCGTCCAAGCTCCTGGAAGGGATGGAACGCCCGGCCGAACGGTATCTCAGCCCCGACGACCGCGACTTCTTCGCGGTCTACCTGAGAGGCTGAGCGGCCCTCACGGGAGCGGGCGTGAAGTGGGGCAGGTCGAGCTCGATGCGGGTGCCCCCGGCGGCGCTCTGCGACGCGGCCACCTGCCCTTCGTGAGCCTCGGCGATTGCGCGGACGATCGCAAGACCGAGGCCAGTCCCGCCGGAGGCGCGGTCACGAGCGGCGTCGGTGCGGTGGAAGCGGTCGAACACCCGCTCGCGCTGCTCGGCGGGAATGCCGGGCCCGTCGTCCTCGACGACGAAGCAGACGCGCCTCGGCGCGCAGCGCTCGACCTCCAGGCGCACGAGCCCCCACTCCGGAGCCGTGTGCTCGATCGCGTTGCTCAGCAGGTTGCGCAACGCCTGCGCGAGCCGGTCGGGGTCGGCGAGCAGCGTGCCTGGCGGAACCTCCCCGAGCTCGAAGCGCCGCGCTGCGGCCAGCGTGACCCCGTCCCACAGCTCCCCGATGAAGCTCTCGACGTCGATCGGCTCGATCCGCAGGAACTGCGTCTGCTCGGCCTTGGCGAGCAGCAGGAGGTCGTCCACGAGACGGGTGACGCGGGCGATCTCCGCCTGCACGAGGCGCTCCACGCGCCGCACCTCCTCGCCGGAGGGCCGCTGCTGGGCGGCGAGCACCTCCAGCTGCCCGCGGATCACCGTTAGCGGGGTGCGCAGCTCGTGCGAGGCGTCGGCCACGAACGCGCGCTGGCCCGCGAACGCATCGGTGAGGCGGTCGAGCATGTGGTTGAAGGCGTCCGCGAGCACCCGCACCTCCTCGCCCTCGCGGGCCACGTCGTCGATGCGTGGGTGTAGATCCCCCGCGTCCACCTGCGCCGCGACCGCGGCCATCCTCCGCAGCGGGCGCGAGAAGCGCGCGCCGATCAGCAGCGAGGCGACGAGCGCCCCGGCGAGCGTGAGCAGGCCCGCGAAGATGAACGCCCTCGCGACGCCGCGCTGCGCGTGGGCCACGCTCGCGAGCGACTCCCCCACACCAATCGTCACCTGCTGGCCGGGAGATCTGTCGCCCCGCACTCGCCCGTCACCAGGGCGCCCGCCCGGGATGCTCACGGACCGCTTGAGCAGGCGCAGGCTGCCGACGTCGGGGAGGCTCAGAGTGGAGTACCCGGCCCCCGCGGTGAGCAGCGTGCGGGAGAGCCGGTTCTCCTGTGCCTGCACGGCGGCGCTCTCGCCGTCGTCGGGCGCGGCGCGACCGAACAGCTCCGGCGTGTTGGAGGCGGTACCGGCCCCGGGGATGAGCGCGAACAGCAGCGTCGAGCTCGCGTCGAACGGCTGCCCGCGGATGTAGCCGTTCGCCGCCGCCAGCGCGCCGTGGGGGGTGCGCGCACCCGAGGATGTGAGCACGTGGGCGAGATCGTCCGCGTCGCCCGCGATCTCGCTGTCGATCTGGCGGCGCAGCTGGGTGCCCGTACCGTGGTAGACCGCCGTGAAGGCGATCCCTGTGGAGAGCACCACCACCAGCGCCACCCAGCCGGCCAAGCGCCAGCGCAGCGACCCGAGCGCGCCGCTCCCGATCGAGCGCCGCCGGCGGCTAGCCGCCATGGCCCAAGCGGTAGCCCACCGCGCGCACGGTGTCGATCGGCGCCGGGGATTGGCTCCCGCCCACCCCGCGCAGCTTGCGGCGCAGGTACCCGATGTACACGTCCACGATGTTCGTCTCCGGGTCATGCTGGTAGCCCCACACCGCGCTCAAGATCTGCTCGCGGGAGAGCACCGTGCCGCGGTGGCGCAGCAGGTACACGAGCAGCTCGAACTCGGTCGGCGAGAGTTGCACCGGCTCTCCGGCGCGTTGCACCCGGCGGCTGATGAGGTCCACTTCGATGTCCGCCACCCGCAGCGTGGTGGTGGAGCCCTGGGCGGCGATCCGCAGCTGGGCGCGCACCCGCGCGAGCAGCTCCGCCAGCGAGAAGGGCTTGACGAGGTAGTCGACCGCCCCCGCGTCGAGCCCCGCCACGCGATCCTCGACCTCCCCTCTGGCCGTCAGCACGATCACCGGCAGGTTGGGCTTGGAGGCGCGCAGCGAGGCGAGCACCTCCATACCGCTCTTCCCCGGGAGCATCAGGTCGAGCACGATCGCGTCGAAGCTCTCTCCCAGCGCGCGGCGCTCCCCGTCCACCCCGTCGTGCGCGGCCTGCACGGCGAAGCCCTTGGCCTCCATCCCGCGCCGCACGAAGTCCACGATCCCCGGCTCGTCCTCGACCAGCAGGATCGACGGTCGCATCGCCGTCTCCCGGGAGGGCTCCGTGGAACGCTGCACCCGGCCCAGGATAGGGGTGGCCGGCGCGGCGCTCACCGTGGCGGCAGCGATCCTATGAGGTCTCTCATCCAGCGTTAGCGGCCGTGCCGATACTCGCCCGGTGGTGGTACCCGGCCGATGAGCGGCCGCCGATCCGTGGCGGCCGCTCATCGGG
>JBOGYA010000345.1:0-3140 GCA_050696515.1 Solirubrobacteraceae bacterium | reverse complement strand
AGCGCGTAGAGATCTAGCAGAAACGCGTCGAAGTGCGGCAGCAACTTGCCGCCGCTCGCCGCCAGCGCCTGTAAGGCGGGCGACTCCGCCGTCAGCTGCGCGAAGGCGGAGCGATCGTAGGTATCCGATTCGATCCAGTGCGTGTGCGAAAACATGAGCACCGGCGGTTACGCGGTTAGGCGGTTATGATTGCGAGAGGGTGCATCCGCCGACTAACCGCTAACCGCGCACCTCCCTGACCGCCTGCGTGTCTCACAGCGCGGCCAGCATCTCGTGCTGGATCGACTCGATCTCCGAGCGGACGGCGGCCACGTCCTCGACCGGCCGACCGGCGCCGCGGGCGTCGTCGAGAATGCTGTCCACCTTGGCGAGGATGTGGCGGATCTTCGTGTGCGCCTCGACCACCGCCCGCCCGCGCAGCTCGTTGTTCTCCCACTGGCGATGCGCGTACTCGCGCAGCTCGCGCGTCTGATAGAGGAGCGCCTTGGCGTCGTCGACGTAGCCGCGCAGCAAGCGATGAATCGTGTTGCGGACCTCGACCCGCTCGGTCGGATCGCGCCACAGGACGTGCTCGAGAAAAAACAGGTCGTCATCGGCGACGCTGCTGCGCCCGTCGAGATAGGCGTGTGCGCGCAGAATGGCGAGCGCGTGATGATAGCGGCGATCCGACGACACGAGCTGGGCCTTGCCGAGCTCGCGGCGCAGATCGGTGAGCGATCGGTATACGGGATCGGGGATGGCGACCGCCGCCGTCTCCGCCTGCGCCTCGCGCAGCGTGTCCAGCGACAGCATCGTGCGGGTGGCCGGCGGGCGGGCCTGCAGCATCTTCAGGAAGCGGAAATCCTCGTCGATGTAGGAGACCACGAAGCGGACCAGAAAGCGGTCGTAGAGCGCCTGCAGCTCGTCGTCCTCGGGGAGCTCGTTGCTGGCGCCGAAGAGGGCGATCAGCGGCACCGTCTCGATGCTGCGGCCGTTGTGAAAGCGGCGCTCGTTCATCAACGTCAGGACGGCGTTGAGGATCGACGAGCTGGCCTTGAACACCTCGTCGAGGAAGGCGATGTGCGCTTCGGGCAGCTTGAGCGCCGTGACCCGCCGGTATTCATCGCGCTCGAGCGCCGCGAGGCTGACCGCGCCGAACAGCTCTTCCGGCGTCGTGAACTTGGTGAGCAGCCACTGAAAGTACACGCCGCCGTGCAGCCGGCGGCAGATCTCGTCGGCGAGCATCGACTTCGCCGTGCCGGGTGGCCCGATGATCAGCACGTGGTGCCCGGCGAGAAGCGCGGCGAGCGCGCCGTCGATGACCTCGGTGCGCTCGAGAAAGACCTGCTGGAGCTCGTCGCGAATGCTGCGCAACGCGTCTCGCGCCCTCATGGGGCGGACAGTAAAAGCGCCGCGCCTGCGATTCAAGAGACATCAGCGTCGCGCCGGGCCGCACAGGAGCGGGCCGGGGAGCCTGGAATTGGCGAGGCCGCGCCGCGGCGGTCGGAGCCCCGCCGGCACGGGCGTCGCGCGTGCGGTCTCTTCCGAGAGCAGGCTGTTGTAGCTCAGTGATTCTGTCCCCGTAACTGCTCAGTGAAAATGTCCTCCCCTCCGGGGCAAGGAAGGAGGGAGGCAGAGGATGAGCACGCGGCAGTGGAAGCGCCTGGATGCGGTGGAACGGATGGGCTTGGGGAGGCTGACAGTGGGAGAGGCGGCCGAGGGGCTGGGACTCTCGCGGCGACAGGTGCGGCGCCTGCGGCGAGCCGTGGAGCGGCAGGGGGCGAAGGGGGTGGTGCACGGAAATACCGGGCGGGCGCCGGCGCACCGAGTGACGGAGGAGGTGCGGGAGCGGATCGTGGAGTTACGGCGGAAGAAGTACGCGGGCTTCAATGACCAGCACTTCACGGAGAAGCTGTGCGAGGTGGAGGGGGAGAAGATTTCTCGCGCGAGCGTCCAGCGGCTGCTGCGGGCCGCGGGGATCGGGCCGCCGCGCCGGCGCCGAGCGCCCAAGCATCGTCGGCGCCGTGACCGCAAGCCGCGGGCGGGCCTGATGATCCTGTGGGACGGGAGCCGCCACGCCTGGCTCGAGGAGCGGGGCCCGATGCTGTGCCTGATGGGAGCCATCGACGATGCGACCGGCGAGCTGCTGCCCGGCGCGCACTTCGTCGAGCAGGAATGTGCGGCCGGGTATCTGCGCGTGCTCAAGGCGATCGCGGAAGCGAAGGGGCTGCCGTTCAGCGCGTACATGGATCGCCACGGGAGCCTGAAACGCAACGACGATCATTGGACGCTGGACGAGGAGCTGCGTGGGGCGCAGGATCCCACCCAGGTCGGCCGAGCGCTCCAGGCCCTGGAGATCGAGGTGATCTACGCCCTCTCGCCGCAGGCCAAGGGCAGAGTGGAGCGGCTGTGGGGAACGCTGCAGGACCGGCTGGTCTCCGAGCTGCGCCTGGCGGGTGCGACGACGGCGCCAGAGGCCAACGCGGTGCTGGAGGCCTTCCGGGCCGACCACAATCGACGCTTCGCCATTCCCCCGGCCGATGCGACCCCCGCGTGGCGTGCAGTCCGCCGCGGGACGGATCTCGAGCGCCTTTGCAGCTTCCACTACGCGGCGACGGTGCTCAACGACAACACCGTCCGCCTCCAGGGAATGGTCATCGACATCCCGCCCGGCCCTCGTAAGCGCAGCTATGCGGGCGTGCGCATCGAGCTCCGCCAGTGCCTCACCGGCGGCTGGCGGGTCTACTGGGGCGACACGGTGATCGCCACGGCCGCCCCCACCTCGCCTGGGGAACTGCGCGCCCTCAGACGGCATCGGCGCCGCCCGCCGAGCGCGGCGTCGGTGGGGAAAACTCCAGTCGCCCTCCGGGCTCCTTCCGTTTCCCCCACCGACGACACTCCGCTACGACCATGACACCCCAGGGGGGACAGAATCACTGAGCAGTTGAGGGAGGACAGAATCACTGAGCAGCGACACACAGCTCGCCGGAACCTTGACAGTGGCGTTCTATGCCTCGTAGCTTGGGCGAGCGTGCGGTCGCGTCTGGCGGCCGCGCGAGCCTCGCGGCGCCGGACGCTGACCGGATGAGTGAGACCTGGGAGCAACGCGTCGCCGTCTGGGTCGGCATCGCGCTCACGGTCGTTGCCGTACTGCTGTACAG
>JBOGYA010000344.1:0-3150 GCA_050696515.1 Solirubrobacteraceae bacterium | reverse complement strand
GTCACCGGGGGGGACCAGCATGAAGCCATCCCACGCCGCGGCGATCTCCTCGGGCCCGGGCTCCCCGCGGCAGCCGATCGCGGGCAGCCCGCCGGCCATCGCCTCGATGTAGGCGACCCCGAACGCCTCCTCGGTGGAGGGCATCGCGAACAGGGTGCAGCGGCGCGCGCGCTCGATCGCTTCGGCGGGAGGCAGCTGCCCGCACAGCTGCACGCGCTCGCTGACCCCGAGGCGGGCGGCGAGCCCTTCGAGGGGGACCCGCTCAGGGCCGTCGCCGACGATCACGTAGCGCAAGTTGGGGTGCCGGGGGGAGAGCACGGCGAGCGCGCGCAGCACGTCGGCGTGGCGCTTGCGGGCGACAAGGTGGCCGACCGTCACTAGCGATGGAGACCCGCCCGTCCATCCGCCCGCCCGTCCATTCGCCCCCTCATGCGCCTGCCCACCCTCCCGTTCGTCACGCCGCGCGGTGGAGCGGGGGAGGTCGGCTCCGAGGTGCACCACTCGCACATCCCGGGCGCCGTACGTGTGCGCGAGCTCGGCGATTCCGCGGCTGTTGGCGAGCACGAGGCGGGCGGCTCCCAGCCCGCGTACGACGGCCTCGCGGCCGGCGGGGGAGCGGGGGGCGGTGTAGAGAACGTCGCCGCCGTGCACAGACACCACGAGGGGCACGTCGAGCCCGACGCGGCGCACGGCCTCGCCGGCGGGCACGGCGTTGTGGGCGTGGATCAGGTCGAAGTCGACGCGGCGGCTCAGCCGGCGCAGGGCGACCTCCAGCGCGGGCCTGGCCCAGGCGCTCCAGGAGGGATAGTGGCGCTCCCGCGGCGGGGACACGTAGGGGACGTACGTGACGGGGAGCCCGTCGTGAACCTGGTGAAAGCCCCCGCCCGCCCGCTCGCGCAGCGCTCCCGCGAGCGCGCGCGTGGCCTCCCAGGGGTGGGCGGGCGCATTTTTCATGACCCCTCCCACCACGGCCCGCGGCGGCACGAGGCGGTGCAGGACGAGCACGTGCACCTCCACGCCCGCGGCCTGGGCGGCGAGCGCCTGACGGTGGGCCCAGATCCCCAGCACGGGATCGCTGTGGCGGGGGTAGAACTCCGCTACGACGGCGACCTTCACCAGCGGCGGTGAGTGACGAGGGTGGTTTGGGCTTCGCGGGCCTTCAGGTGGGGCCGCTCGGCGAGCAGCGCGCGGGCCTCGGCGATGGCGGCCTCGCGCGAGTAGGCATCCCCGGCGGGGGCGGCGGAGTGACGGATCGCGACGCCGTCGAGAACCCCGCAGTGCCATCCGCGCTCGCGGGCGAGCATGGCCCAGTGGAGGTCGAGGCCCCAGCCCATGCGCACGTCGGGGAAGGGCAGCACCGCAGGGAAGGTGGTACGGGCAAAGGCGGTGACAGGGCCAATCTCGACGAAGGGCGTCTGACGTGCCACGGAGCCGGCGCGGCGGCGGGTAACGCGCCAGGCGGCATGGGAGCGCGCGCGGTGGGCGGGCTGGGCGAGCTGGAAGTCGAAGCGCTCGGCGAGGAACAGCAGGCGGTTGAGGAAGCCGCGGGGGAGGACGACGTCGTCGTCGACCACCAGCAGCCAGTCGTACTGCTCGATCGCCTCGCGAGCCTCGCTCCGATCCACCTCGCCCCGGTCCACGGCGCTGCTCCAGTCCCCACTCGCCTGGGGGTCGCGAGCGACATTTGGGCCGTTCGCCGTTGCCGCCGCGAGCAGGCGGTTGAGGTTCTCGAACTTCCCCAGGTTCCCGGGAGGGCGCGTGTGCAGCTCGACATCGTGGCGGGAGCGCAGCAGCTCGGTGCGGATCGCGGTGGCCAGCTCGCGCCGCTCGGGGCGCTCGACGCCGAGCACGAGCACGCGCCGGCGCGGGGGTGAGCGGCGTGCGGCAAGAGTGAGTCGCAGGCGCTGGCCGCCGATCAGCGCCCGGGCGTCGATCAGCCTGTCCTCGATCTCCCGCCGCACCGCGTCAAGACCTCCGATGGTGCCGCTTTCTCCGGAGAGGAAGTCCTCCGCTTCGTGCCTCGCCGGCGGGTGGCGCCGTTCGTGCACGCCCTGCTCGAACCGGCCCAAGCTGTGCGCGACCATCGTGAGTCCGGCGGGGCAGCGGCGCCGAACGACATGGCCGAGGCACCCGGCGAGGGTGCGCAGCTCGCTGTGCAACGGCGGGGCCTCCCCCCGCCAGCTGTTGTAGCGGCGGCTGGCGCGTCCACGTGCGCGAGCGGCGCGGGCGAGCGAGCGCAGGCGTGCGTCGGCTGGCGAGCGGCGGTGGTCGAGGGCGGCGGCGGCGACGTAGAGGGTGGGTGCGTCCCCGTTTTGGCTTGCGCCCTCGCTCGCGGCGATCAGGCGGTCTTGCCACTCCTGCTCGTCCCCGTACAGACCGAGTGCGGCGTCGAATGGCCCGACCCGCTCCAGGGCGCTGCGGCGCACGGCCATGTTGGCCCCCCAGGCGTAGCGCACGCGGTCGGTGTCCTCGGGGCCCAGGTCGAGGGACGTGATTGGACTCCCCTCGCGCCCGCAAGAGCGCCGGCCCCACCCGCCCCGGCCTTCGAGGTGGGGGCGGATCGGCCCGGTGAAGACCTGCGCGTGGGGGTGCTCGCGGGCGGCGTTCAGCAGCGCCTCCAACCATCCGGGGCGGACCTCGACGTCGTCGTCGACGAACACGATCAGCTCGCCGCGGGAGTGGGAGATGCCGGTGTTGCGGGCGGCGTTCAGCCCGAGGGGCCGGGTGTGGGGGAGGTAGCCGGCGCCGAAGCGCTCGGCGATTGCGCGGATCGCGGGGGAGGGCCGGTCGTCGTGGACGACGAGCAGCTCGACCTCCAAAGCGGCAGCCTGGGGGGCGATCGAGGTGAGCGCAACCTCGAGGTAGCCGGGACGCTCACGGGTGGGTATAACGATCGACGCGGTGGGGTTCAAGGTGCGAGTGCTCTAGATGCGAATACTCGCAAAGAGAGTATTCACGAGGCGAACATTCTAGGTTGAGGTGGGAATGGTCCTGTTTCTGCACAACCGCTACCGCGCGGTGGGGGGAGAGGAGCGCGTGGTGGAGGACCTGATGTGGCTGGTGCGGGAGCGCCTTGGCGAGCCGGTGGAGCTGTTGACGCGGGAACTAGACGCGGCGGGCCGCGCCCGGACGGCGGCGGCGGGCCGGGCG
>JBOGYA010000343.1:0-3165 GCA_050696515.1 Solirubrobacteraceae bacterium | reverse complement strand
ATGGCCGCGTGCTGCTGCACGACGAACACGCCGGCGCTCACGCCACGGATCGCGAACTGCTCATGGCCCTCGATCCGGACGTCGCGCACGGCCACATCGACGACGGAGCCGCCCGGCGGGTCCTCGCGCAGGAAGGCGATGAGCGTCTCGATCGCGGCGGGCGGGCCCTCCGCGTGCACGGCCACGGTTCCGTCGTCCACGTTGCGCACCCACCCCGCGACGCCGAGCTCACCGGCTCGCCGCCGCGCGGCCTCGCGGAAGCCGACGCCCTGGACGGTCCCGGTGAGCACCGCTTGGATTGCCCGGGGGCTGGGGGGGCCTTTGCGCAAGGGGTTCGATTCGGGCAAGGTGGACCCAAGATGGCACAACGAGGCGCACCGCTCACGCGGGCCGACGGGTGTGTGGAGGCGTGCCGTACATTGGGTTGGCATGAGCTCGCTCTCTTCCGCTCGGGTCAAGAGCCTCACGCTGGCGGCGTGCATCATCGGCTCGGGGATCGCGCTGCTCGACGGCACGGTCGTGAACGTGGCGCTGCCCACGATCCAGCGCGACCTCGGGGGCGGCCTTGCGGGTCAGCAGTGGATCAGCAACGCCTACCTGCTGACGCTCGGCTCGCTGATCCTGATCGGGGGCTCGCTCGGGGACATCTTCGGCGAGCGGCGAGTGTTCGCGCTGGGCGTCGGCGGCTTCGGCGCGGCCTCGCTGCTGTGCGCGCTCGCGCCCACGATTGGCTTGCTGGTCGCCTTCCGTGCGCTGCAGGGTGTCGCGGGCGCGCTGCTGATGCCGAGCTCCCTGGCGGTGATCGTCGCGACGTTCCCCGCGGGTGGGGAAGAGGGATCCAAATCAGAGCGCGGTGCGGCGATCGGCACGTGGACCGCGTTCGGAGCGATCGCGGCGGCGCTCGGCCCGCTCGGCGGCGGGGTTCTGCTCGGGGTCGCGTCGTGGCGGTGGATCTTCCTGATCAACGTGCCCTTCGTGGTCGTGTGCGTGGGGCTGATTCTCGCGGTGATCCCGCGCGCCACGCCGGTCGAGGGCGGCCACGAGGTGGACTTCATCGGCGCGCTGCTTTGCGCTTTGGGCCTCGGGGGGCCGGTCTTCGCGCTGATCTAGCAGCCGCGCCTCGGCTGGTCGAGTCCCGCGGTCGCGGTTCCGCTGATCGCCGGCCTGCTGCTGTTCGGGGCGTTCCTCCTCTACGAGTCGCGCGCCGCCCATCCGATGCTCCCTCTGGGCCTCTTCTCGCGGCGCAACTTCGCCGTGGGCAACATCGAGACGCTCGCGATGTACGCGGGGCTCTCGGTGCTGTTCTTCTTCCTCGTGCTCTTCCTCCAGCAGGTCGCCGGTTACACGCCGCTGCAGAGCGGCCTGGCGACGCTGCCGGCGACGCTTGTGATGCTGGCGCTCTCGCGCCGCTTTGGGGGGCTGGCCGACCGCTACGGGCCACGCCTGTTCATGGGCTTGGGGCCGGTGGTCGCCGGTGCCGGGCTGTTGGCGCTGCTGCGCGTGCACGTCCACGTCGACTACCTCACCGAGGTGCTCCCCGCGCTGCTGCTGTTCTCGCTGGGGCTCTCGCTCACGGTGGCGCCGCTCACGGCGGCCGTCCTCGCGGGCGTGGAGGAGCGCCAGGCGGGGATCGCCTCGGGCGTCAACAACGCGGTCGCGCGCGTCGCCGGCCTGCTCGGGATCGCGGCGCTCGGCGCGATCGTGGCGGTCCAGTTCTCCTCGACGCTCGAGAGCCACCTGCAGGGGGTGCGGCTGTCCCCGCCCGCGCAGGCCGCCGTCGCGCAGGCCAAGCGGCTGACGCTCGGGCACCCCTCGGTCGCTGGGCTCCCGCCCCGGCAGGCGCGCGCGATCACTCGCGCCGCCGACGAAGCGTCGCTCGAGAGCTTCCGGGTGGGCATCGGGATCGCCGGCTGCCTTGTCCTGCTCGGGGGGCTGATCGGCGCGGTCGGGATCGAGAACCCGCGCCGCGCGGTCAGCGCCGAGGAGTGCCCGGGCGGTCAACTCGTGGGCGCGAGCCCCGACGCGGCGGGCCTGCACGAGGGGGCGCTTGCCTCAGAGGGCGAGGGGGCCTGGGCCTGAGCCTCCTGGAAGGTTTCGGCGCCGGTGGCGTCCTTGCGGGTAGTGACCACCGGCGGAAGGGAGCGACATGCTTGAGCTCAGGAGGCAGGGCGCAGGAGGGCGGGGCGCGCGCGGGCGCTCCACAAGGCTGGCTTTGGGGGTGGTGGCGGCGGCGCTCGCGCTGGCGGCGGGCGCGGCGCTGGCGCTCGCCGTGAGCATGGCTTCGACGGTCAACTCCTCGAGGAGCTCGAAGCTGGGAGAGCGCATCGCGGTCAACGCGCAGGGTCGCACGCTCTACGCGCTGAGCCCCGAGACCACGCACCACCTTTTGTGCAAGAGCGCCGAATGCTTCAAGTTCTGGCCGCCGCTGACGGTGAGCTCGCGCAAAGCCAAGCTCAAGATCGGGCCCGGCGTGCACGGCGGCCTCGGGATCCTGCGCCGCTCCAACGGGATGCTCCAGGTGACGCTCCGCGGGATGCCGCTCTACCGCTTCTCCGGCGACCACGCGAAGGGGCAGGTCAACGGGCAGGGGCTCAAAAGCTTCGGCGGGACGTGGCACGCGGTGACTGCCGCGGCCGACTCTCACCACGCGCCCGCCTCCACCGAACCCTCTGCGCCCGGCACCCCCGGCTACAGCAACCCGTCCGGCGGTGGCGGCTACGAATACCCGACCGGGACCGGCACGTCCACAACGACCAAATCGACGACTACGTCCACTACCACCAAAGAAGAAAAAACCACCCCCAAAGAAGAAAAAACGACTCCTAAAGAAGAAAAAACTACTCCCAAAGAAGAAACTCAGGCGGAAAAAGAAGCACGTGAAAAGCTCGAAAAAGAAGCACAGGAAAAACGTCACAAAGAATATTGTGAAATCTACCCAACGTACCCAGGCTGCCCCTAGAGGGTGTGACGGCTTGCTGCATGTGTGAGCACCTCGCAGGGGGGCACCACTGGCTGTGAGCACCTCGCGGGGGCTGGGGGCACCACTGGCGCAGCACGACCACAGCGGTCGTGTCATCCTGCGTCTGTGCCTGCTCCCGCCCCGACCCGCCGCGCCACGCCGGATGACGTGCCGGCGCTGGCGCGGATGCTCGCGCGGGCGTTCTT
>JBOGYA010000342.1:0-3184 GCA_050696515.1 Solirubrobacteraceae bacterium | reverse complement strand
TCGAACTGCTGGTCAAGCTCGCGGAGAGCATGGGCACCCACCCAGCCGCCTTCGCCCTGCGAGCCCGAGAGCTCGGTGGCCAAGACGCCGAAGGGAGAGGCTAGGAGCGCACGCGCGGGCCCTTGGCGGCGTAGGTCGCGCGGTCGGCTTCCATCAGCACGGCTTCGCCGCCGGGCGCGTCCTGGTCGATCGCGGCGATGCCGACGGAGGCGGTGACCGAGACGCGGGCGCCGTCGGCTTCCACGCCGCAGGCGGCGACGGCCTCGGCGAGCGTAGCGGCGACCTTGCGGGCGGCCTCGGCGGAGGTGCCGGGGAGCAGCACCGCGAACTCGTCGCCCCCGTGGCGCGCGACCATGTCGGTGCCGCGCAGACGGTGGTGGAGCTCGGTGGCGATCGCCTTGAGCAGCTCGTCCCCGACCTTGTGGCTGTAGGTGTCGTTGACCTGTTTGAAGCCGTCGAGGTCGAGCACGAGCAGCGCGGCCTGCTCGCCGTAGCGCCGGCAGCGGGCGACCTGCATCGCGAGCTGGCGCTCGAGCAGGCGGCGGTTGTGCAAGCCCGTCAGGGGGTCGTGCTCGGCGAGGTGGCGCAGGCGCTCCTCGATCAGCTTGCGCTCGGTGACGTCCTGGATTTGAGCGATGAAGTGCGCGGGGCGGCCCTGGCGGTCGCGCATCACCGAGACGGAGAGCACCGTCGAGATCACGTGCCCGCGGGCGTGGAAGTAGCGGCGTTCCACTTCGTAGTGGCGGATCTCCCCGGCGAGCAGGCGGCGCACGTACTCGAGGTCGGCCGAGAGGTCGTCGGGGTGGGTGATCTCCTCGAGGGACTTCGCGAGCAGCTCCTCGCTCGAGTACCCGGTGATCGTGAGCAGCGCCTGGTTGATGCGCACCCAGCGGCCCTCGGGGGTCAGCAGGGCCATCCCGATGGGCGCCTCCTCGAAGAGCAGCTCGAAGCGCTCCTGGGCGTGGCGGCGGGCCTCCTCGGCGTGCTTGCGGGGCGTGATGTCGCGGGAGACCGCCACGCCGCCCACGATCTCCCCGCCACCGCCGCGCAGCGGACCGACCTCGACCTGGTAGCAGCGGGTGTCGTCGGCCGACCAGATCTCCAGGGAGCGGGTCTCCCCGTTCAGCGCGGAGCGGTACAGCGGCTCGTAGGTCTCCCAGCGGTCGCCCACGAGCACCTCGTCCGCGGGCATCCCCTCCAGCTCGAGGGCGCTCAGCCCCTCGTGCTCCAGGGCGTGTCCCCCGGCGAGCACGTAGCGCAGGTCGCGGTCGAACACCAGTGCGGAGGCCGCAGGGAGGGTGCGAAGCACCGTGAGGGCGATCTCACCCGCGCTGAGACCTTCCAGCGGGTTGCGCTGTGAGGTGGACACACCGAATTATCGGCATCAGGCGGCAGGGCCTTGATGTCCCATGACGGGCGAGTCATGACAGTCGAGGGCGCAGGTGATGCATATAACTTTTTGAACTGCGTCTTACATATGTGGGACAAGCTCTGAATTTTTAATATCAACACCCCCGCCCTCTACTATTGTTATACTCACCCTCTTAGTTTTGGGCCAACAACTGGGAACTGCTCGCCGGCGCGCACCTTGAGCGCGACGCGGCCCCAGCGAAGACCTGCACACGGTTGTTCTCGGTATCCGCGACGAGCACATCGCCGTGGCAGTCGGTCGTGATGCCGGCAGGAAAGCTGAACTGACCGGGGCCAGTCCCGGGCGTGCCCCACGCAGCGAGGAGGTGTCCGCGCGCGGTGAGCTCCTGCACGCGGCCGGCGAGGCGGTCGGATACGAAGACGTGCCCCGCGGAGTCCACGGCGACCCCGGACGGTTCCCCGAAGCGCCCGGGGGATCTGACGGAGGCCGAGTCGATACCAGAGGCCGAGTCGATGCCGGAGACGGTGCCGGTGCTGATGCCGGAAACCGAGCCTGTGCCGCTGCCGGGGCCGGAGCCGCCCCAGGAGACGAGCAGCGCCCCCGCGGAGCTGAGCTTCAAGATGCGCCGAGCGCCCGCGTCGGCGACGTAGAGCACCCCGCCGGGGCCGACGGCAACCGCGACGGGCCGAACGAGCCGGACGGAGCCGAACCTCCCCAGTGGACGGCCGGCGGCGGTGTAGCGCACGATGTCGCGGGCGGCGGGATCCGCGACGTACACGTCACCAGAGGGGGCGACCGCGACCCCGAAGGGACTCGACAGGGCGGCGTCGCTGCCCCCACCGACGCTCCCACGGCCGTTCCCATTCCCGTACCCGCCCGCGGGGGCGGCGGGGTCAGGAGCCCCGAGCGCGCCGAGGAACGCCCCACCCGAGCTGAGGTGACGGACGATGTGGTTGAGGGGGTCGGCGATCCACACCGAGTCGTCGGGGGCAACCGCGGCGGAGGTGGGACCGAACCAATGGCTGCCGATGATCGCCCCCCCGCCACGCTGCCACTCGGCGCGGTAGCGCAGCGAGGAGCCGAAGAGGTAGACCGGGCTGCGAGAGCCGTAGGTCTCCACCACCAGCACGTCCCCCGCGGGGTCGGTCGCGACATCGAGCGGAGCGATGAGCTGCCCGGGGGCGATCCCCGGCGTCCCCCACGCCCCCAGCGGACGGCCGGACCCGTCGAAGACCGCGATCCGTTCGTGGCCGGTGTCCGCGACGTACACCCGCCCGGCGGCGTCGGTGGCGGCGGCACGGATGTAGGAGAGCGTGTCGGCCCCGGAGCCACTCCACTCTTCCACATAGCGCAGGGCGCGGGTGAGCACGACGATGCGGTTGTTGTTGTCGTCGACCACGTACACGCGCGCGCCGTGGACCGTGACCCCGAAGGGGTTGACGAACTGCCCCGGCTCTTTGCCGAAGGTGCCCTCCGCGTACAGCGGGCGCCCCCGCAGGTCGAGCGCCTGCACGCGGTGGTTGCCCTCGTCCGCGACGTACACCACGCCCTGAGCGACGGCGAGCCCGCGCGGCGAGGAGAACTCCCCGGGCGCGCTGCCGGGGCGCCCCCAGAGCACCGGGTCGGAGCCGTCGAGGCGGAAGCGTTGAATGCGGTCGGCGGCGGAGTCCGAGACATACACATACACCCCGCCCACGGCGATCCCCCCGCCGGGGGGCTTGTCCGGGCCGAAGCCGGGGCCGAAGTCGAACTCCCCGAGCGCATGCCCAGGCCGGCCCCACTCGCCGAGCAGCCGCCCCGAGGCGCTGAAGC
>JBOGYA010000341.1:0-3197 GCA_050696515.1 Solirubrobacteraceae bacterium | reverse complement strand
TTCGCCGCAGCCGACGACCAGCGGGCACTCCTTGCGCGCGCCCACGAGCGTGTCGGGCTCGTCCAGGCTCATCGCCACGAACGCGTAGTGGCCCTGCAGCTCGGCGTAGGCGGCGCGCACCGCATCGGCGAGGTCGCCCGCGTAGTGGTGAGCGATGAGGTGGGCGATCACCTCGGCGTCGGTGTCGGAGGTGAAGGCGGAGCCCTGCGCACGGAGGCGCTCGCGCAACGGCATGTAGTTCTCGACGATCCCGTTGACGACGACGTGGACGCGGTCGCCGGAGTCGTAGTGGGGGTGGGCGTTCTCCTCGCACACGCGCCCGTGGGTGGCCCACCGGGTGTGGGCGATGCCGATCGTAGGAGGTTTAGTGATGGTCGCTACGGGAGCCTGCACGGCCCCCTCCGCATCGATCCGATCCCGCCCGCCCTCGCGCAGCTTGCTTTCGAGCGCGCGGAGGTTCCCCACTGCCCGCACGGCCTCGATGCGCTCATCGGCGATCACCGAGATGCCAGCGGAGTCGTAGCCGCGGTACTCGAGCTTCTGCAAACCGGCTAGCAGCAGCTCACGGGCGGAGCGCCTGCCGACGTAGCCAACGATTCCGCACACAGGCGTCGGGTCCTTTCGCGAGCGGGAGGACCGGGGGCTCCTGGCGCCGCACCGACTCCTTCTCCGCGTGGAGGTCGCCTTCGACGATACCAACGACTCTCTACAGAACTCAGGGAATGGACGCTTAGGCTAGCTCGCGCTCGACGAGCGCGACGAGGCGGGTGCACACCTCGTCGGCCTCCGCGTCGGTGGGTGCCTCGACCATCACCCGCACGAGCGGCTCGGTGCCGGAGGGGCGAACGAGCACGCGCCCGCGGCCGGAGAGTGCCTCGTCGGCGGCGCGCACGGCGTCGGTCACCGTGTGCGCGCTCTCCAGGGCGCCGCGGTCGCGCACGCGCACGTTGACGAGCCGTTGGGGCAGCTTCTGCATGGCGTCGCGCTCGCTCAGCGGGCGGCCGTCGAGCGCCTCGAGCGCGAGCAGCGCGCTGGCGATGCCGTCGCCGGAGCGGTTGAAGCCGATGTCGATGATGTGCCCGGACTGCTCCCCCCCGAGCACCCACCCGCGGGCGCGCAGCTCCTCCAGCACGTAGCGGTCGCCGACCTTCGTGGCGCAGACGGCGATGTCGGCGTCGCGCATCGCGGCGTGGAAGCCGTAGTTGGTCATCACCGTGACCGCCACCCCACCGCCGGCGAGACGGCCGGTGCGCTTGAGGTGCAGAGCGGCGAGCGCCATCAGCTCGTCGCCGTCCACGACGACCCCGGCGCCGTCCACGGCGAGCACGCGGTCGCCGTCGCCGTCGAAGGCGAAGCCAACGTCGTGGCCGCCTGAGCGCACGTGCGCGGCGAGCTCCTGCACGTGGGTGGAGCCGCAGCCGGCGTTGATGTTGCGCCCGTCGGGAGCGTCCGCGATCACGTGCGCCTCCGCGCCGAGGCGCCTGAAGATCTCCGGCGCGACGCGGTGCGTGGCGCCGTTGGCGCAGTCGAGCAGCACGTCGAGCCCGTGGAGGTCGAGCGCAGCGAAGCGGGTGTGCAGCTCGCGCAGGTAGTCCTCGTGGGTGCCGCGCAGCTCGCGCACGTGGCCGATCGCCCGACCGGCCTCGCCCCCATCGCCCCTGGCCTCGCTCCCCTCGCCGCCCCCTGCCTCGCCTCCCTCGCTGCCCATCCCCCCGGCCCGGGCCAGCTCCCGCTCGATCTCGAGCTCGGTCTCGTCGGAGAGCTTGTAGCCGTCGGCGCCGAAGAACTTGATGCCGTTGTCGCGGTAGGGGTTGTGCGAGGAGGAGATCACCGCCGCCAGGTCGAACCCGTAGCGGGCGATCAGCAGCGGGGCGGCGGGCGTGGGCAGCACCCCGCCGAGCAGGGCGTCCCCGCCGGAGGCGCTGACCCCGGCGGCGAGCGCGGCTTGAAGCATCTCCCCCGACTCGCGGGTGTCACGGACGATCAACACCTGGGGGCGCTCCGCGGCGGCGAGCGCGGTGGCCGCGCGGCCGAGACCCAGCGCGAGCTCCGCGCTCAGCAACTCCCCCGCGACGCCCCGCACCCCATCGGTTCCGAACAGCTTGCGGACCATGCGGGTGGGTCCTTTCTGCTAGCGCTTGGAGAACTGCGGACGCTTGCGCGCCTTCTTCAGCCCGGCCTTCTTGCGCTCCTTGGCGCGCGAGTCGCGGGTCAGGAAGCCGCGGCGCTTGAGCTCGCCGCGGAGGTTGGGGTCGGCCTCCAGCAACGCCCGTGAGACCCCGTGGCGCAGGGCCCCCGCCTGCGCGGAGATGCCGCCGCCGTGCAGGCGCGCGACCACGTCCATGCGCTCCTCGTAGCCGACGGTCTCGAGCGGCTGGCGGATGTTGCGCTGCAACGTCGTCCGCGGGAAGTGCTCCTCGAGGGTGCGCCCGTTGATCAGGTACGCCCCGCTGCCCGGCCGCAGCGTCACGCGCGCAATCGCGGTCTTGCGCTTGCCCGTCGCGCGGTAGCGCGCCCCGGCGGCGAGGTCGATGGCGGCGGTGGAGATCGGCTGCGGCAACTGCTCCTCCTCCGCCTCCTGGCCCTCCGCGGCCTCCTCCAGGTCCTCCTCGATCGCGTAGGGGTCCTCCGGAGCCTCCCGGGCCAGCGGGTCCACGCCCTCGGGGACGATGTCCACTTCCAGGTGGGCTCCCGGCACCGCAGGCTTCACGCGCGGAGTGGGCTCCTCTTCCTCGAAGTCCTCCTCCTCGTCCTGCTCGCCGCTCTCCGATCGGTCCTCCGCAACGGCCTCCTCCGCAGCCAGCTCCTCGGCGAGCTCCTCGATGACGGCCTCGTCGAGAGCAAGCTCCTCCGCGACGGCGGGCTGCTGCTCGGCGACGGCCTCCTCAGCGGACGGCTCCTCGGCTACCGGCTCCGCGACGGCGGGTTCCTGCTCGGCGGCGGGCTCCTCAGTGGACGGCTCCTCGGCTACGGGCTCTGCGACGGCGGGCTCGTCAACGGCCGACGTCTCCGCCGCGGGCTGCTCCTGCGCAGCGGGCTCCTCCGCGGCCGGCTGCTCCTCCGCGGCCGGGGGCGCCTGGTCCTCGACCGGCTGCTCCGGCGTGGGCTCGTCGTCGGCCATCAAGTCTCGATCTCCAGCGGCTCGGGCTTCTGTGCGACGTGCGGGTGCTCGGGACCCGCGTAGATCTTGAGCTTCC
>JBOGYA010000340.1:0-3206 GCA_050696515.1 Solirubrobacteraceae bacterium | reverse complement strand
CCACGCACCGCCCTATAGCGGTCAGGTGTTTGTGACCGAGCAAGGCCTGCCGGCCGGCGTGCCGTACGAGACGATCGCCACGATCGACGTGGGCAAGGTCTGGTACGGATCCGACACCAAGGTGCTTGCCACGATGGCCGATCGGGCGCGGGAGCTCGGCGCCAACGCGCTCATCGACGTGAAAACCTGGCACCAGATGGCCGGATACTCCTACGCCGCACCGCACGGCTCCGCACGAGCGGTATGCATCAAGGATTTGAACCAGGTGCGCTCGCTCGCTGGCGAGTGGTACTAGCGTCGGCTACGCCGGCGCTTCGGCGCGAAGCTCTCCCACGCCCACCAGGTCGCGAGCGCGGTCAGCGCCCAGAACGGCCAGTCAAAGCCCGCCTGCACCGTGACCACCACCGGCGTGTCGCTGCTGTCATCGTCGCCCACGGCAGCTCACCTAAGCTGACAAGCCCGCCTCCGGGATCGCGTTCGGATCCGGGGGCGGGGTCGGAGGGGGTGCGTTCCAGGCGGCGATCTGCGCCTTGGCGGTCGCGTGCTGCTGCCTGAGCGCGGCGAGCTGCTCGGCGGCACTGGCCGGATTCGCCGCCGTGCCGGCGACCGTGGCCTGGATCTGCTGCGTCAAGGCCTGCAGTTGTTCGAAACCCTCGGATCCGGCGGAGAGCAGCGCCGCGCCGGTGTCGACGGCCTGCGCGATGAGGGCCGTCTGCTGAGAATGACCACTGCGCAAGAGCCCCGCGAGCGCCTGAAGGAACGCAGGACCGATGGTGAGGATGTCCAGGACGACGGCGGCACTCATGGTTTCTCCCCTGCTCCGACCGCCGCTCTCAAGGCCTGCAGCTGCGGAGTGGCTTGTGCGATCCACGACTGCAGGTTGAGCGTCGCGATCGCGAGTTTGTCACTGGCGGTAGGCGCCGCAGCGAGCGCGCCGGCGGCCGATTCGTACTCCTCGAGGAGCGCCTCCCCGTGCTCCACGATCGGAGCGCCGGCGGCATCGGCCACCTGGATAGCTCGCTTCACAGCGGACGGCACCGCGGGATCGGCGACCAGATGCGCGCCGGCGGACTCGAAAATAACATACTCCCCGTAGAGGGCGAGCGCACAGGTCTCCACCGTCTGCCCTGGGGCGCTGCCGCAGCCGGCCTGGACGGGATTGTTCGCGCAGCCGCTAACGGTCAGAGCGGCTGCGGCCGCGAGGCCCGCCACCCAGCAACTGATCGATCGTATCGTCATCGGTGTCTCCGAGAGCCTGTTGGAAGGGAGCGGCCTGCTGAATCTTCCAGGCCACCAGGAATTTCTCGAACCGCAGCGCCACGCGATCTAACTTGCGCTCGAGGCGGCGGTAATACGAGTACGCCACGAACACCAGCAGGATCAGCGCGACGTTCCCGCCGCCCTGCAGGAGCGGGGCGATGTCGCGCGCGGTCTGGAGCGTGTCGTTCACTTCGGTGGACCGGACGCCGGCGCCGGCGCGAGCACCTGGTTCGCCTTCGCGTGCAGGAAGTGCATCGCGGTCGTGACCAGGACCGCCACCGCGCCCACCAACGGCTCCGCCACGTCCGCAGGCACCTGATAGCGGTTGGTCAGGTACCACACCGCGGCGGCGCCCAGCACCCCGCCACTGCAGGCGACGGTGTGCGAGGACCAGGTCAAGGTTGGATCGGGCGCTGCAGTGGCAGATGCCGCTACTGGAGTAGATTCGGTCATCGTGAGCCTCCTTTAGGCGACGGCCGCGGCCGGCACGTCGGCGAACACATCCTGGAGATACTTTTGGGTCTCAGCTGGGAGAGCTCGGGTGCCGGCCACGTAGGCGGCAATGTTGCCTTGCCCATCGTTGTAGGCGGCGACCGCGAGCGGCCAGGAGCCGAACACCCCATAGAGCCGAGCGAGCTCGGCGGCCGCCTGCGCGATCTGTGCCGTGGTGTCCGCGTCCGTGTACGGTCGCGGCACGTTGACACTCGAGAAGTACGCGGGCTCTAGCTGCAGGATGCCCAACGCCCCCGCTGAGGAGATAGTCGAGCCTGTGATGATGTCATCCCGCCAGTGCGACTCCTCGTACGCCATGCGCGCCAGGAGATTGGTGGGAATACCGTTCGCGGCCTCCGCGGCATTCAACACCGGGAGCCACTTACTCGCGTTCTGACTTTGACGCCACGCAGCCACGGCCAACACTCCTCCGCCCCCGACCAGGAGCAATCCGAGCAACAGTAGAAGAACCCAGGCGCCGCGACTCACGCGACACCGTTGAAGGTGACCGTGGTGACCTCGCCATCGGAAAAGTCCACATCGGTCGTATTCCAGAACCAGCACTGCCACGGCCCCGGATTAACGTCGCCGTTGTCATCGCGCTGCGTGTACGCCGCGCTCGCGCTGGTGAAGTTGTGCGTGGCGCCGGCGGCGAGCGTCACATCCACGCTCTCAAACACGTCCTGCGCGGTCACGGCCGGCAAAAGGATCATGAGGCCGTGGACCGTAGGAGGGCCGCCCGTGATCACACAGCACGCGGCCAGGAAGTGCCCGTCGATGTCAGTGGAGTCCACGGCGCCGACGGGGATCAGTGTCCCGAAACCATCCCCATCGGAGGAGTAACCCGTCCCGGCGGTCTCCCACGTCCCGCCAAAGGGCATTTCAAAGTTGCTGGCGGAGGTCACATGCACGGTGACATTGACCGCCGTGGTGCCGAGGGATATCTCGTTCGAGTGATCGGAGTTCACGCCCACGGTCGGCTCAGCGATCACGTAGTACGTGTAGCTGTGATGCGTCGGATCCGCGCTGCCGTCGGCGTACGTGAGGGTCGCCCCGTCGACGGTCGTGAGCAGGGTGAAGGGCGGCGTGGCATCCACTTCGCGGAATACTTCGTAGTGGGCGATGGTGGACCCGGCGATAGTGGAGGCCGTCCAGTCGAGGGTGGGGACGCCGACGATCACACTGCCGGAAAGCACTGGGGTCGTGGCTTTGGGCATGGTCACCGTGACCTGGTTCGACGGTACCGAGTTCAGCCCGACAGTGGGCTGGGCGATCACGTAGTACGTGTAGCGGTGATTGCTCAGATCCGCGGTGTTGTCCGCGTAGGTCAGCGTGGCGCCGCCCACCGTCGTGAGCAGCGTGAAGGGGGGTGTGCCATCCACTTCCCGGAAGATCTCGTAGCCCGCGATCGTGGAGCCCACGATGGTGGAGGCCGTCCAGTCGAGGGTGGGGAC
>JBOGYA010000339.1:0-3216 GCA_050696515.1 Solirubrobacteraceae bacterium | reverse complement strand
GTCAAGACCAAGCCCTACGGGCGGCCTACGGCCGGCCTTGACCCCGGCTCCCTCACCACCACAGACGCCACACCGGCCGCTCCTTCCGAAGAAAATCACGGCGCAGGCCTTGACTTTTCATCCGTAGATGCACGGCCCAGCTAACGCTGTGCGATTGCTGTGTCTTAGGCAAGCGAAAACGCGCATCGAGCGACCTAGCTGCATGACGCGACTCCTATCTCCAAACCGACCCGACATGGGGCCTCGCCTCGGTCTTACGTGAGATGGGATCTCGAGTCCAACCATCACGGCGAGACGGCTGATCTCCGTTGCCGCTAGCTTATTCCCAGGCCCGATCAGCGCTACGAGGCTGCACGCCAGACCGTCGGCTCGCTTCTCGCCACCACAAGTCCAAAGATCGAGGTTCCCGAGTGGCAGCGTTCGTACTCTTGGGAAACAGCTCAGGTGGAGACGTTCTGGCAAGACTTGACCAGCTTCGGCGACCTATATCCAGAGAAGAACATCCTCGGCGAGGAGTACTTCCTCGGCTCGATAGTGCTCGTGGTTGGAGGTCCCACCAACTTGTTGTTGGATGGTCAGCAGCGCTTGGCGACTGCCACGATCTTGCTCTCCGTCCTGCGAGACGCACGAAGGACACACAAGGCGGACGCCTCAGCGCGCCTACAGAGCAAGTACATCTCGGACTTCGATGACCAATCGAATACGACGACTCACGTCATGACACTCAATCGGTACGACCGGGACTTCTTCCGAGTGGAGATCCAGACCGAGCCTGCAGTACCCCCTAGTCGACCGGCGCCAACTCTCCGATCCCACAGTCTCATCCGTAAAGCTCGCGAGTACTTCGAGGCTCGCGTGACCGAGCAGAGCAATCTCCTCGGTGGAGGCGAGGCAGCCTTTCAGTGGAACCTTCGTATTGGCCAGGTGCTTTGCGATCACATGTCGGTAGTCGCTGTTACGTCCACCGACGAGGACAACGCCGCAGCAGTGTTCGAGACGCTCAATGATCGCGGGATCGGACTGTCAACGCCCGATCTGCTCCGCAACCTTCTTCTTCGACGATCCGATGACGAGGACTCACGCGAGCGGATTATTGCCGCTTGGTCAACGGTCCTAAGCATCAATGAAGAGGCTTCAGTCGAGGATTTTCTGCGTCACTATTGGGTGAGCCATCGTGGCGACGTTAAGTCCCGAAAGCTCTACCGCAAGATCAAGAGCAAGATTCTTGAGGAGGAGATCAACTCGCTGACCTTCTCGCTTGATCTAGCAGAGAGTGCCCCACTGTATCGAGACATTGTTCGCGCCAGAGATGACGACCCCGACCTAGAACGGTTCCTTGCAGGCATCCGCGCGCTCGGCGCAAAGGCCCTTTATCCAGTAGTGCTTTCAGGCTACGCAGCAGTTGGCGAGGAGGGAGAGACACCCGACGATAGAGCCACGCAGAAGAAGGATCTACAAATGCTTCTGCAAGCGCTAATCGCGCTCTTTGTCCGATACAACGTCATTGCCGGCCGCGAGACAACGGTGATGGAGACGACGGTCTATGAGGTCGCTGCACAGCTTCGCGTGGACAACAACTTTGAGGCTGCCGTAGCGAGACTCGCAACGCTTGCTCCACCTATCGACGAGTTCACAGACATGTTCACCCGGGCGAGTATCAGCCGTGTTGCGACGGCGCGTTATCTCCTACGCGAGATCGAGCACGCAAAGCGTGTCACCGGAGAGGTCGCTGTCGAGGCGCCTGACAAGGTGCATGTCGAGCACATCTATCCCCAAACACCATCGTCTGCGAAGTGGTCAAACCACACTCAGATGATTAACCGCATCGGCAACTTGACCTTGCTCAGCAAGCGGCTGAACATCGGCATCAAGAATGCGGACTTTGCGATCAAGAAGCAAGACGCATACGAGGCGTCGGACATCCTGATCACGAAAGAACTTGCTGAGCTGGACGCCTGGGATGCAGATGCGGTCGTAAACCGCCAGAGGGAGCTAAGCCAATCGGTGGGCAACATTTGGCGTTTCCCTGGCGAGGCACCTCCTGAGACCATGAAGGCGACAAGTAGAGCCGAGCCTCTTCTAGCGGACGCCACACAGGCCGACGCGACCACTGAGGGCGTTTCCATCGACGTAGGCGCACCCTCAACGGGATCACGTGATGTCGAGATCGACCAACTCCCGGAAGTGCCAACGGGCTAGCGCCAGGTCCCATTTTCCCACGAGATGATTGCAGGCGGTCTTGGGCAATCGCTTGGTCGAAACCGCAGCAGGAGCAGCCCCACTGTGGTACGAGGGCCTACCATCCTGGGTTCGGTCCATGCTACGGAGACGTGTGCGGTCTATCCACGCAATCGTATGCGGTCACGTGTGCGGTGGACTCCAAAATTGAGTACGCGGAGGTGGCCCGCCCGCACCGACCCCGAGAGTCCGGGACCCAGCCCCAAAGCCAAACCTTGCCCTCCCAGGAGGCCCCCAGCATCCTCCTGAGTCCAACAGCAATTCAATCGGGGCGCCCAGATTCGAACTGGGGACCTCGCCGACCCGAACGGCGCGCGCTACCAGGCTGCGCCACGCCCCGATGTAGGCTCCAGTATCCCATACCCGGCCGCTTCAACTGACCCGCCATCGGGCCGCTCCAAGCGGATCGCCCCACGGCCGCGCCGCGCCGCTCCGCACCACCGCCCGGCCGCACCGCTCCAGCCCGCCGCCGGCCCGCTCCGCTGGACTATCCTCGCCGAATGCCCGCCCGCCTCGCCGACATCGTTGACGAGCTCGACCGGCTACTGGAGCCTGAGCGCTTCGCGGACTACTGCCCCAACGGGCTGCAGGTCCCGGGACGGGAGGAGGTGACCACGGTGGCCACCGGGGTGAGCGCCCACTTGGAGCTGTTCGAGCGCGCCCGCGAAGAGGGCGCCGAGTTGGTGCTCGCCCACCACGGGATCTTCTGGGGGAGCGGCCCCGGGCCGATCGACGCGGTGCTCGCGCGCCGGCTGCGGGTGCTGTTCGCGGCGGACATCTCGCTGCTCGCCTACCATCTCCCGCTCGACGCCCACCCGGGAGTCGGGAACAATGCGCTGCTCGCCCGCGCGCTCGGCGCGCACGAGCTCGCCCCCTTCGCGCCCCACCGCGGCCAGCCGATCGGGTGCCTGGCGCAGTTCCCCGGTGAGGGCCTCCCCGCCCCGGAGTTGGTCGCTCGCGTGCGGGAGCTCACCGCGC
>JBOGYA010000338.1:0-3228 GCA_050696515.1 Solirubrobacteraceae bacterium | reverse complement strand
GCGTCGCCTAGGCCCTCGCGCTCGTCGCGGTCGGCAAGCTCAAGCAGGGAGTCCAAGGAGCCGGGGTGGCGGTCGATGGCGGCGGCGGGGTCGCCGCGCTCGCGCAGGCGGGCGGGGACGGTGTCGAGGCGCAGCTCGGCGGGCTCGACGTCGGGCACCTCCTCCCACGCAAGCGGACAGGAGACGCGGGCGTCGGGTACGGCGCGCACGGAGTAGGCGGAGGCGACGGTGCGGTCGCGCGCGTTTTGGTTGTAGTCGATGAAGACCCCCTCGCGCTGCTCCTTCCACCAGCGTGTGGTCGCGAGCCCGGGCATTCGCCGCTCGACCTCGCGCGCGAGCGCGAGCGCGGCGCGGCGCACCTCGTGGAAGGTGTGCAGGGTGGAGATCCTCACGAACACGTGCATCCCGCGCGAGCCGGAGGTCTTGGGGAAGCCGCGCAGCCCGTGCTCCTCGAGCACCTCGCGTACCCCGAGCGTCACCTGGCGAACCTGCGCGAAGGCGATGCCGGGCTCGGGGTCGAGGTCGATGCGCAGCTCGTCGGGGTGGTCGAGGTCGGAGCGGCGCACGGGCCAGGGGTTCCAGTCGATCACCCCGAGGTTGACGCCCCACACCAGATGCGCGGCGTCGTTGGCCACGAGCTCGCGGGCGGTGCGCCCGGAGGGGAACTTCACGACCGTCGTCTGCAGCCACTCCGGGGCGTGGTCGGGGACGCGCTTCTGGAAGAAGGGCTTGCCCGCGACGCCGTCGACCCAGCGCTTCATCACGGTGGGGCGCTCCCGCAGGTGCACGAGCACGGCCTCGTGGCACTCGACGTAGTAGCCGATGAGGTCGAGCTTGGTGAGGCCGGGCTCGGGGAAGTAGAGCTTGCCGGGACTGGAGACCCGCAGCTCGTGCCCGGCGGCCTCGACGGTGACGTACTCCTTCTCCGCGGCCGCTACGCGCTTGCGGGGCTTCCTCGCCGCCGGCTGCTGCGCCTCAGGTGTCGGGTCGGGCTCATCGGCCATGCGTGTAAGGATGCCTGACTGTGATCCCTCGGACCATGCTCATCGCCGTGGAGCCTTTCGGCGAGGGGTTGGGGGCGGAGCGCGCGGCGGCGGCGATCGGGCGGGGCCTGCAGGCGGGGGACCCCACGCTCGGGGTCGTCCTGTGCCCGATCGAGGATGCGACGGGGGAGGAGCGGGGGGACGTGCGGGAGCTGCTGGAGGCCCTGAGCTTCGACGTGCGGATGCGCGCGGCGCGGGCGGTGGTGGTGGGAGCGGAGCGCCTCGACGAGCGTACGCTGCTGGGCAGCGCGACATTCGAGATCGCCACGCGCGCCCGTCAGGCGGGGGTGCCGGCGTACGCGGTCGCGGGGGAGAACGCGCTGAGCCCTTTCGACGCGCGGATCCTCGACCTGCAGGTAATCCTCGAGGCGCGCAACGCGCGGGCGCTGCGCAGAGCCGGCGAAGCGCTGGCGGGCGTGGTGTAGGACCTCAAAAGCGCTGCCTATGCCAACGGTGTTGGCATAGGTCTTGAAAAGAGAGCATCCCCCGCCCACGGCAGTGGCATAGGCCTCATAAACCAGGCCCTATACCACAGTGGCATAGGCCTCGAAAAAGAGCAAACATCCCCCACCCATGGCAGGTGCATAGGCCTCAAAGAAAGCACTGCCCCTCGCCGCGATAGGTGGGGAGCACCTCGACGATGCGCGAGCCCTCGATGAGGTGGAGACGGTCGAAGCGCTCGCAGAGCTCGCCGGCCTTGGCGTGGCGCATCCAGACGCGGTCACCGACGGCGAGGGTCTCGGCGGGGGCGCCGAGCAAGGGGGTCTGCACCTCGCCGGCCCCCTCCTGGCGGTCGAGGCGCAGGCCGGAGGGCAGGTGCGGGCGAGGCAGGCGCGCACGGCCGGGGGGCCCGGAGGCGAGGTAGCCACCCCCAAGCGCAGTGGCCACACCGGGCGAGGGGCGACGCACCACGGGCAGCGCGAACAGCGCGGCGGGCCGAGGCGTGAAGGCACGGTAGGCGTCGAACAGCGCTGGCCCGTAGAGCCCCGAGCCGGCGGCGATCTCGGTGACGGCAGCCTCGCGGGCAGTCAGGTGGAGGCTACCGGTACCGCCCCCGTTGACGAGCTCCAAGGGGGCCACCGCGCGCACGGCCGCCACCGCGGCGGCACGGCGAGCGGCGAGCTCGCGGGCGGAGGCGGCCTGGAGGAGACGCACCGCTCGCGCGCGCAGAGGATGGCCACGAGGAGCGTCGCCGAGGCCAGCGGTCTGGGCCTCGTAGGCCATGACCCCAACGAGCCGCACCCCGTCGCGAGCGAGAATGGCGTGGGCGAGCGACGCCGCCTGCGCGGGGGTGTGGACGGGGGAGCGCTTGGCGCCGATGCGCACGCGCCCGCCCAGCAGCCAGAGCCCAGCGTCGAGCTCCAGGCAGACGCGCACGGGCGGGCGCTCGCTGCCAGCCAGCCCGCCGGTGACGGAGTCGAGCAGGTCGAGGTGGGCGACGGAATCGACCATGATCGAGACGCGCGCGGAGGGCTGAGCGGCAGTGAGCTGTGCAAGCTCGCGCAGCGCGCGGCGATCGGCGGTGGGGTAGGCAACGAGGATGTCCTCGAACCCGTGCCCCACCAGCCACAGCGCCTCGGGGAGGGTGAAGGCGAGCGTCCCCTGAAAGCCGGGCCGCGCGAGCACGCGCTCCTGCAGGGCGCGGCAGCGCACGGACTTGCTGGCGAGCCGCATCGGCTTGGGCGCGGCGCGCGCTTCCATGTCGGCGGCGTTGGCCCAGAGGGCGTCAAGGTCGACGACCGCGAAGGGAGGGTCGAGCGAGGCGGTGGCCTGTTCGAGTCGATCGAGCGCAGACGCATCCGAGATGGCCTTCATTTGGGATCATCCACGTGTGTGGGTGGGGCAATCACGCGGGTGCGCGCGGGGCCTCCTACCCCGCGTCGGCGGTGTGTGCGGGGAATCACGGATCGCCCCCTACGGGTCCGAGTACCCGGTCGGTGTAGTCGTTGGCGAAGCGCCCCTCGGGGTCCAGACGCCGGCGCACGGCCTGGAAGCGGTCCCACTCGGGGTAGCGCGCGCGCAGCGTGGCGGCGGTCTGGAAGTGGCGCTTACCCCAGTGGGGGCGGCCGCCGAGCTCGTCCATCACGGCCTCGACGGCTCGGAAGTAGGGCTCGAAGGCCATGCCCTCGAACATGTGCACCGCGACGAACCCGCTGTCGCACCCCGCGGCGGTGGAGATCAGGGC
>JBOGYA010000337.1:0-3240 GCA_050696515.1 Solirubrobacteraceae bacterium | reverse complement strand
GTCCACACCCGCGGCCGGTGTCGGAGCCGCTCCAGCCGCGTAGATCGCGGCGCAGGCGTTGACCAGCGCGAGGTCGGCGCGAGGTCCTTGCTCGCCCGCGAGGATCGCGCGGGTGACGGCCGCGTTCTCGGTGGGCGTGCCGCCCTCGACCCCGGGACCGCCGGCGGGGGTCGAGGCGATGGGGTGGGTGGGGACACCAAGAGCTTCGGGGGTGAGCGTGTAGCGGCGGAGCTCGCCGCCGTCCACCTCCACCACGCTGGTGGGGACCGAGCTCGAGACCTCGTCGAGGCCGTCCTCGCCACACACCACCAGCGCCCGCTCGACGCCGAGCAGCGCAAGCGCCCCGGCGACCGTCTCGAGGAACGCCGGGTCGGAGACCCCGATCAGCTGGCGGGAGGCGCCAGCCGGGTTGGTGAGGGGGCCGAGCAGGTTGAAGATCGTGCGCACCGCCAGCTCACGCCGCACCGGCACCACGAAGCGGGTCGCCTGGTGGTGGGAGGGGGCGAACATGAAGCCGAAGCCGGCCTCCTCGATGCAGCGCGCCACGCCGTCGGGGCTGAGGTCGATGCGCGCGCCGAGCGCCTCCAGCAGGTCGGCCGAGCCGGAGGGGCCGGTGGCGGAGCGGTTGCCGTGCTTGGCCACCGCGCAGCCGGCGCCGGCCGCGATCAGCGCCGCGGTGGTGGAGACGTTGAAGGTCCGCCGCCCCCCGCCGGTGCCGGCGGTGTCGAGCAGGTTCTCGCGCGTGCTCGACACGTGGACGGCGAGCTCGCGCATCGTGCGCGCCAGCCCCGCGAGCTCCTGCACCGTCTCACCCTTGGTGCGCAGCGCGATCAGGAAGCCCGCGATCTGTGTCTCCGACACCTCGCCGCCCATGATCTCCGCAAGCACCTCCGCGGCCTGCGCTTCGCTCAGGTCCTCGCGCGAGGCGAGCGCGTCGATCGCGCGGGTGAGTACGGGGTTGGGCATCAGAGCGTCGACTTCGCCAGGGAGTCCTTGGGCGCCTGCGGCGCGGAGGCCCAATCGAGCCCGAGGAAGTTGGCCAGCAGCGGCTTGCCCTCGTCGGTGAGCACCGACTCGGGATGGAACTGCACGCCCTCCGCCGGCAGCTCGCGGTGGCGCAGGGCCATCAGCACGCCCCCGCCGTGCGCGGAGGCCTCCAGGCAGTCGGGCAGCTCCGGGTCCACCACCAGGGAGTGATAGCGGCCCACCGTCAGCGGGCAGGAGAGACCGGCGAAGATGGTGCGCCCGTCGTGCTCGATCGTGGTGGCCTTGCCGTGCACCGGGGGCAGGAGGCTGACGCGCCCCCCGAACGCTTGGGCCATGGCCTGGTGGCCGAGGCACACCCCGAGCGTGGGGACGCCGGCCTCGGGCATTCTGCGCACGATCTCCAGGGAGATCCCGGCCTCGTCGGGCGTACACGGCCCCGGGGAGACCACACAGCGATCGTACCCACCCGCAAGCAGCTCCTGCACGGCGGCGCGGTCGTTGCGCACCGTGTGCACGTCGGCCCCCAGCTCGCCGAGGTACTGCACGAGGTTGTAGGTGAAGGAGTCGTAGTTGTCGATCATCAGCACGCGCATGGTGTCTCCAAGGACGCTCTACGGCCAGCTCGGCTGCGACGCGGCCAGCTCTACCGCGCGCATCACCGCGCGGGCCTTCGCGAGGGACTCCTCGTACTCGTACGCCGGCTTGGCGTCGGCGACGGTGCCGCCGCCGGCCTGCACGTGGGCGCGGCCGTCCTTGACGACCACGGTGCGAATGTGGATGCACGTGTCCAGGTCGCCGGTGTAGGAGAGGTAGCCGATCGCCCCTCCGTACCCGCCACGCTTGACGGGCTCGAGCTCGTCGATGATCTGCATCGCGCGCACCTTCGGGGCGCCGGAGAGGGTGCCGGCGGGCAGCACCGAGCGCAGAGCGTCCATCGGCGTGATCCCTTTGCGCAGCACACCCGCGACTGTGGAGACGATGTGCATGACGTGCGAGTAGCTCTCCACCTCCATGAACGTCTCCACCTCCACGCTGCCGGCCTCGCATACACGCCCGAGGTCGTTGCGGCCGAGATCGACGAGCATCACGTGCTCGGCGCGCTCCTTCTCGTCGGCCAGCAGCTCCCCCGCGATCCGGCGGTCCTCCTCGGGGCTCGCACCGCGCGGGCGGGTCCCGGCGATCGGGCACGTCGAGACCCTGCGGCCGGTGACGGTCAGCAGCGGCTCGGGGCTCGCGCCGGCCACCTGGAAGTCGCCGAAGTCGAGGAAGTACATGTACGGGGAGGGGTTGACCGCGCGCAGGCCGCGGTACACCGAGAAGGCCTCCTGGTCGATGCTCGCCGACCAGCGCTGGGAGGGCACGACCTGGAAGGCGTCGCCCGCGTACACGTACTCGACGATGCGCGCCACCATCGCCTCGAACTGGGCGCGCTCCATGTTGGGCTGGAACACCGGCGGGGAGCCCGCACTACGCCGAGCGGGTGCAGCGGCCTCTGGGAGCGGGCCGTCCAGCGCAGTTCGCACCTGCGCGATCGTCGCCCGCGCCCGCTCGTAGGCGCGCTCGAAGCTAGCGCCCCCGACCCCCTCGGTCCCACCTCCGGCGCCGTCTCCCTCGACGTCCTTCCCTTCTCCGCCCTCCTCGACGTACACGTGGGCGAGCACGGTGAGGGTGTGTCGGAGGTGGTCGAACACCACCACCACGTCGGAGAGCATCAGCGCCATGTCGGGCAGCCCAAGGGTGTCCGCGCGCGGCTCGCCCAGCGGCTCGACGGTGCGCACGAGGTCGTAGCCGAAGAAGCCGACCGCGCCGCCCGCGAAGTGCGGCAGCTCCGGTAGCGGAGCCTGCCGGTAGGGAGCGAGCGCGGCGGCGGCGAGCGCGTAGGGATCGCCGCCATCAGGTAGCGACCAGCGGAGCACCGCGCGCGGGCGGATGCCGAGGAACGAGTAGCGACCCACGCGCTGGCCCTGCTCGGCGGACTCCAGCAGGAAGGCGGGCTCCTCCGGAGCGAGGCCGCGGAGCTTCAAAAAGGCGGAGACCGGTGTCTCGCAGTCGGCGATGAAGGTGTGGCGCAGGGGGATCAGGTTGTACTTGCGCGCGAGCTCCCGTGCGCCTCCCAGCGTCGGCTCGAGCTCGAGCTCCACGGTGCTCGGCGCCCCGGCCCCGCCGGCCCCGGCCGCGCGTCCAGCGGCCGACCCGCGGCCCCCATCGGTCCCGATCGCCGGAGCGTCGGTGCGCACGGAGGGCCTAGCGGCG
>JBOGYA010000336.1:0-3243 GCA_050696515.1 Solirubrobacteraceae bacterium | reverse complement strand
CTTCCTGACCGCGCTGCCGAAGGCGTCGGCGCACGGGCGCGCGTGGGCGCTCCTCGACGCGCGGCTGGCCCTCGTGGCGCTGCTCGCGGTGTGGGCGGGACGCGAGCTCGGAGCGATCAGACTCGTTCGGGCCAGCCCACTACTCGCGGTTCCCGGCGTGCTGTTGGTGATCGGCACGGTCATGTACACCACGGCGGCCGCCCACGGCCAGCTCTCGCTCGTGTCCGTGCTGGGCTCGCTGTTCCCGGTCGTCACCGTCGGCCTCGGGGTGGCGCTGCTCGGCGAGCGCATGTCACGCATCCAGGCCTTCGGGGTCGCCGCGGCGCTCACCGGCATCGCGCTGATCGCGCTGTAGAGCCCCGGTCGCCCGCGCGCGCGACTGCGTCTGTGGAGCGTGTGAGGCGCGGGCAGCTGGACAACCGGTCGATGCCGCCACCCGAGCGCGCACAATAGAGACCATGACCGCCACGCTGCTCGGCACCGCGCTCGGCGGGCGCTACCGGCTCGATGCCCAGATCGGCAAGGGCGGGATGTCCACTGTCTACAGAGCCTTCGACACAGTGCTCGAGCGGCCGGTGGCGATCAAGCTGATGCACCGCGAGATCGCCTCGGACTCCGACCAGCTGGAGCGCTTCCGCCGCGAGGCGCGCGCGGTGGCACAGCTCAGCCATCCGCACATCGTCACGGTCATCGACGCCGGCGAGGAGCTGGATGAAGATCCCGCCAACCCCGGAGCGACCCCGTACATCGTCTTCGAGCACGTCGAGGGGGAGACGCTGAAGGCGCTGATCCGCCGCGGCGGGCCACTCGACATCACCGAGGCGGTCGCCTACGCGATCGAGATCGCGCGGGCGCTCGGGGCCGCTCACGAGCGCCACATCGTGCACCGTGACGTGAAGCCCCAGAACGTGCTGCTGACCGTGGAGGGCACCGCCAAGATCACCGACTTCGGGATCGCCCGCACGCTCACCGAGCAGGGTCTCACGCTGGACGGGCGCGTGCTCGGCACCACCGACTACGTCTCCCCCGAGCAGGCGCTCGGGCACCAGGTGACGGGGCAGTCCGATATCTACTCGCTCGGCGTGGTGCTGTACGAGATGCTCACCGGCGCGATCCCCTTCACCGGGCAGAACCCGGTCGCCGTCGCGATGCGCCATGTGCGCGAGGAGATCCCCGACGTGCAGCACCGCCGACCGGAGGTCTCCGCCGCCACCGCCGCCGTCGTGGACCGCGCGACCGCCAAGGACCTCGCCCGGCGCTACCCCGACATCCCCTCCCTGCTGGTCGATCTCGAGGAGGTGCTCGCGGTCGAGGCCGCACGCGCGGGGCAGGCCACGGGGGAGGTCACGACCGTGCTGCGCACCCTTCCCGCTCCTGCCCGCCGCCGGCTGCCGTGGCGTATGCGCCACCCCGTTCGCTGGCTCGTCTCGCTCGCGCTGCTCGGCGGCCTGCTCGCGCTGGGGCTCGTGCTCGTGCTCGGCCACACCCACCGCGGCGTCGCCCCCGACGCGGACGCCCGACCGGGCCTCACGCCGGTCCCGCTGGAACAGACCTCCGCCCACGACTACAACCCCTACGGCAACGAACCCGAACACCCCACCCAAGTGGCCAACGTGGTGGACGGCGACCCCAACACGGCCTGGAGCACCGAGCACTATCGGGGCGACACCCTCGGACCCAAGCCCGGGACCGGGGTCTACCTCGACGCCGCCCCCGGCCTGCGGGCCCGCGCGATCGAGGTCCAGGCGTCCACGCCCGGGTTCACCGCCGCCGTGTACGCCGCGAACGCATTCGACTCGGGCCTCTCTTACGGCGCTCCGCAGAGCCTCTCCGAACGCGGCTGGGTGCAGCTCGCCCCGGCGCGGGCGATCCCCGCGCAGGTGACGATCCCGCTCGACACGCGCGGCGTTCGGTACCGCTACTACCTGCTGTGGATCACCCAACTGCCCCCCGGCAGCGAAACCGCGGCGATCTCGGGCGTGACCCTCTTCAAGTAGACGCCTACAATTCGAGGCAATGCGCCGACGTCTCCGCTCGGCGGGTGGGTGGGAACCCATCCCCTTCCACCGGCACATGCTGCCCCAGATCGCCGTGGACGGGGTGCTGGTCGCACTCGCGTACTACCTCGCCTTCCGACTGCGCTTCGACGCGGGGCTCACGCACCGCTATGCGTTGCTGTTGGAACGCACGATCTGGTGGGTGGCGCTCGGGGGTGTGACGGTGTTGGTGCTCGCGCGCGTGTACCTGCGCAGTTGGAGCTACTCCGGGCAGCGCGACTACGAGGCGATTCTCAGGGGGGTCGTGGCGATCGTGCTGCTCACCGTGGCCGGTGTGGCAGTGGTGCGCCCCGTGCAGATCCCCCAGGTGATCGGAGGGTCCGCCCACCCCGTGGTGGCGGCGCACACCGCGCAGGCCCACCACGACACGCTCGCGGTGGGCCTCCCCCTCGGCGTGATCGGGATGTTCTTCCTGTTGGCGCTGATGGGGCTCGTCGGCGTGCGGGTGCTCGCCCGCGCCGTGCACGAGCGCCGCCTGCAAGGGGCCTTCCGTGGCGTGCGCGCGGGCGAGCGCGGCGTGCTGATCGTCGGCGCTGGCGACGGCGGGCGGCTGGTGCTGCGCGAGATCGTGCGCAACCGCGAGCTCGGCCTCACGCCGGTGGGCTTCCTCGACGACGACCCACGCAAGCGGGGCCTGCGGATCGACGGGGTCAAGGTGCGGGGCGACACCGAGGCCGACCTGCCGCGCATCCTCGAGGAGGCGGAGCCCGAGGAAGTGATCATCGCGATTCCCTCCGCTCCCGGCTCTACGCGCGCGCGCGTGGTGCGCGAGTGCCGCACGCGCGGCATCCCCGTGCGTACGCTGCCGACGGTCTTCGAGCTGCTCAAGGACCGGAGCCCACGCGGGGGGGCGGGGGCCAACACCATCGCGCGGCAGGTGCGCGAGGTGCGCGTCGAGGACGTGCTCGGCCGCGAGCCCGTCGTGATGGAGCTCGACCGCGTCGGTGCCTACCTCGCGCGGGACGCCGTCGTGCTCGTGACCGGCGCCGGCGGCTCGATCGGCGCGGAGCTGTGCCGCCAGATCGCGCACGTGGGTCCCCGGCGGCTCGTGTTGCTCGACCACGCCGAGGACAACCTGTTCGCGATCCACCGCGAGCTGCTCGACGAGCGCCACGTACCGCCCACCGTGGTGGCGGCCGTACTGGGCGACTGCAAGGAGGAGGAGCGGATGCGCGAGGTGCTCGCA
>JBOGYA010000335.1:0-3245 GCA_050696515.1 Solirubrobacteraceae bacterium | reverse complement strand
CGGCGAAGCCGTGCTGATGGAAGCCGACCGCGCGACCTACGCCGCCAAGGGCCCGCGCGTGCGCTCCTAGCCTCTCCCTTCGGCGTCTTGGCCACCGAGCTCTCGGGCTCGCAGGGCGAAGGCGGCGGGGTGGGTGCCCATGCTCTCCGCGAGCTTGACCAGCAGTTCGAAGTCCGGGTCGAGCTGCCCGTCTTCCAGGGCCGCGACGCGTGCCGGGGCCACGCCCGCGGCGGCGGCCAGATCGTGGGCGCTGAGGCCGTGCTGCTCGCGCACGTCTCGAATCGCTCTGCCGAGGAGGATGGAATACTCCGTAGACAAGTGTCCGAACGATACCCCATCTTTGGCCTAACCGTCCTCAGCCGGGATGCGTAGCCATCCGCCGATGCCACCCCAGCGGAGATCCACACCGCGTAGCCCCGCCCATGCGGCACTCGGGCAAGCGATCGAACTACTGATCGCCGAAGACGCGCAGATGACTCAGGAGACGGTCGCGGCAGCGGGTGGCCTGACCAACAAACAGGTCGGCGCTCTGGTGCGAGGCCAGGGCAACCCGACTTACAGCACGTTGATGAAGGTCTGTCAAGGCCTGCACGTCCGCATCGATCAACTGTTGGTCCTCGCCATGGAACTTCAGGACAAAAGCCCCGGCCGCTGAGCTAGACGCGCTGCGCCGCGCCGCTCACCGCTCCGTTCTGCGGGGCGGCCGCCGTGCCGTGGCGGATCAGGTCCGCGGCGCGCTCGGCGACGGCGATCGTGGGGGCGTTGGTGTTGCCGCGCGGGACGGTGGGCATCACGGAGGCGTCGACCACTCGCAGCCCCTCGGTTCCGCGCACGCGCAGCTCGGTGTCCACAACGGCGTCCGAGTCCGCCCCCATGCGGCACGTGCCGACGGGGTGGTAGAGCGTGAACACCTGCTGGCGGATGTGCGCGCGCACGTCCTCCTCGGAGTCCGAGGCGGGGATGTAGTGGGGGCGGGTCGTGTAGGGAGCGAGCGCGGGCTGGCGGGCGATCTCGAGCGTCACGCGCATACCCTCGACCATCCTCACCATGTCGGACTCGTCCGCGAGGTAGTTATGCAGGATGTAGGGCTTGGCGGTCGGATCGGGGGTGAGCGGCAGGACGCACCCGCGGGAGACGGGCGTCAGCACGCAGGGCGCCATCCCGAAGCCGTGCTCGAGCACGGGCTCGTCAACATACATCGCGGGCGCGGCGTGGAACTGGATGTCGGGTGCGTCCAGCGCGGCGCTGGAGCGGATGAAGCCGCCCGCCTCGGCGACGTTGGACGTCAGCGGGCCGCGCCCTTCCGCGACGAACGCGGCGAGGTTGGCCTCGGTCAGCGGGTTGAGCAGCGAAACCGGCTCGTCGTGCGCCCACGTGGCCCCCGAGGCGGGGTGGTCCTGGAGGTTCTGCCCAACACCCGCCAGCTCCTGGACGACGGGGATCTGGAGCATGGTCAGGAGCTCGGCGGGTCCGACCCCGGAGAGCATCAGCAGATGCGGGGAGTTGTAGGTCCCCCCGCACAGGATCACCTCGCGCGCGGCGCGCAACTCCTGCTGCTCCCCGAGCCGCGCGGCCTGGACGGCGACGGCGCGCTCGCCCTCGAAGCACACGCGGTGAACCTGCATGTAGGTCTCCACGGTCAGGTTCGCCCGGGTCATGGCGGGGTGCAGGTAGGCGACCGCGGCGCTGCAGCGGTGCCCGTCGCGCTGGGTGCGCTGGTAGCGGCCGAAGCCGTCCTGGGAGGGACCGTTGAAGTCCTCGTTGGCCGGCAAGCCGGCCTGCGCGCAGGCCTCGAGGAAAGCGTCTGTGATCGGGTTGGGCGCACGGTCATCGCCCACGCTCAGCGGGCCTCCGGCGCCGTGCAGCTCCGAAGCACCGCGCTCGTTGTCCTCGGCGCGCTTGAAGTAGGGGAGCAGCTCCTCGTAGCCCCACCCCTCGCAGCCCTGCTCGCGCCACCCGTCGTAGTCGGCGCGGTTGCCGCGGATGTAAACCATCGCGTTGGTCGAGGAGGAGCCCCCGAGGGTCTTGCCGCGGGGCAGGTAGATGCGTCGCCGATCGGCGAACGGCTCCGCCGTGGTCGAGTAGTCCCAGTCGACCTGCGTGCGGAACAGCGTGCTGAAGGCGACGGGCACATGGATGTTCTCGATCGTGTCCGGCGGCCCCGCCTCGATCAGCGCCACGCTGACATCGGGGTCCTCGCTGAGACGTGCCGCGAGCACGCACCCAGCCGACCCCGCTCCGACGATCACGTAGTCGTATTCGCGCATGTGCTGCCTCCCTCGTTGCGGCGAGCGGATGCTCGGAGCTGCCCACCATGCTACATCCGCGGATCGTGCCCTGGGCGCCGCCGAAGGCGAGTCGGGGCAGACGCCGCCGGGGACTACTCGCCAGTGTGGCGCCGGGGCAGCGCTGGTACGGCCTTCAGGCAGATCCGCTTGCCGAGGTCGATCGGTGGCTCGAGGGGGTGCCCCACGCGCGGCGCACCGGGGATCGCCCGCCCTCAAGCGGTCCGCTCGGAGCTCCGATATCGCCGTATGGAGCACCACGATGCCCTGGGAGGAGCATCCAGCGACCCGCCGTGCGCCGAAGATGCCTTCGGCGTCACGCAACCCCGCGCTCCCTGGTGGGCCAGCCGCCGCATCAGACTCCCTTTGCTCCTCGCCCTGCTGGGGGCAGCGGTGCTCGCTCTGGTTGGCGTAACGGGCTATTGGCTCAACCTCGGCGGCGGCCCCACGCAAGCAAGCGACGCGGCGTTCGCCCCAGGATGCCCGGGCCGAGGAGCGCCGGAAGTCCCGAGCGTTCCGGTGCGGACTCTCTCCGAGCTGCGCAACGCGGTGTCGCGGATCATGCCACCGCGGGTCGGGCGTGCCTATGAAATGGGAACGATCGCTACGAGCAACCTGTGGTCGGACAATCAACCGCTGTCGTCCTCCTCGACCCGCTCGGGACTGGTGCCTGCCGGCTATGAGATGCGCTGGTGGGCACTGGACCGCGACGGAAGCCAAGACGACGTCGTGGCCGACGTGCTCGAATTCGCCACCGAAAGGCAGGCGGACGACGCCCTCACGCGAGCGGCAAGCTCCCGCTGCCGCCGCAGCGGCGTTGGGCTTGCCGCGCGCTTCCCGGCCCGCGCCAGCAACCTCATCTGGGTCAATCCCGACGACGCCCAGGAGTGGGACGTCCTCTTCGTCCGCGCCCACCGCCTCTACCGAGTCGCGGACTCCCCACCTGGTTACCTCCCCGGC
>JBOGYA010000334.1:0-3248 GCA_050696515.1 Solirubrobacteraceae bacterium | reverse complement strand
CTCTAGGGCCGTCAGGCTACTCCCACTCGATCGTTCCCGGCGGCTTGCTGGTGATGTCCAGCGCTACTCCCACTCGATCGTTCCCGGCGGCTTGCTGGTGATGTCCAGCGCTACTCCCACTCGATCGTTCCCGGCGGCTTGGACGTGATGTCGAGCACCACCCGGTTGACCTCGCGCAGCTCGCCGATCATCCGCGAGGCGATCGTCTCCAGCAGGTCGTACGGCAGCCGCGCCCAGTCGGCGGTCATCGCGTCGTCGGAGGTGACCGCGCGGATCACCACGACGTAGCCGTAGGTGCGCTCGTCCCCCTGGACCCCGACGGTGCGGATGTCGGGGAGCACGCAGAAGGACTGCCACAGCTCGCGGTACAGCCCCGCCTTACGGATTTCCTCCTGCAGGATGTGGTCAGCCTCGCGCAGCACGTCGAGGCGCTCCTTCGTCGCTTCGCCGCCGACGATCCGGATCGCGAGGCCGGGGCCGGGGAAGGGCTGGCGCCACACGAGGCGCTCGGGCAGTCCGAGCTCGGCGCCGACCGCGCGCACCTCGTCCTTGAAGAGGGCTCGCAGCGGCTCGACGAGCTCGAAGCTGAGGTCCTCGGGCAGGCCCCCCACGTTGTGGTGGGACTTGATCGTCGCTGCCCCCGTGCCCCCGCCGGACTCGATCACGTCGGAGTAAAGGGTGCCCTGCACCAAAAAGCGCGCTCCGGCCTCTCCCTCCGCGCCGGCCGCGCTCCCATTGCCGGCGGCGCCCTCGGCGAGCTTCGCGGCCTCCTCCTCGAAGACCCTGATGAACTCCGCCCCGATCGCCTTGCGCTTGGCCTCCGGCTCGGTCACGCCTCGCAGTCTCTCCAGGAAGCGCCGCTCCGCGTCCACCGCCACGAGCGGCACTTTGAAGGTGTCCCTGAAGGTCGCGACCACCTGCTCCCCCTCGTCCTTGCGCATCAGCCCGTGGTCCACGAACACGCACGTCAACTGGTCCCCCACGGCGCGGTGCACCAGCAGCGCCGCCACCGAGGAGTCCACTCCGCCGGAGAGGCCGCACACCACCCTTCCCTCCCCCACCTGCGCGCGGATGCGCCTGATCTGCTCCTCCACGATCGACGCCGCCGACCACGTCGGCTCGCAGCCGCACACCCCGGTGAGGAAGCGGCTGAGGATCTCCTGGCCGTAGGGGGTGTGCACGACCTCGGGGTGAAACTGGATTCCGTATACGCCCCGCTCCACGCTCTCCACCGCCGCCACCGGCGAGGCGCTCGAGGAGGCCAGCGCGGTGAAGCCCGGCGGCGCCTCGTACACCGTGTCGCGGTGTGACATCCAGCAGGTCTGCTCCCTCGGGGTGTCCTTCAACAGCACCCCCGGCTCGCTGACGGTGAGGTCGGAGCGGCCGAATTCGCCCACCTCCGCCTGCTCCACCCTGCCCCCCAACTCGTGTACGAGCAGCTGCATCCCGTAGCAGATGCCCATTACCGGCACCCCCATCTCTAGGAGGCCCCGCTCCAGCCGCGGGGCGCCCGGCGCGTACACCGACGCCGGCCCCCCCGAGAGGATGATCCCGCGCGGACGGCGCCCCGCGATCTCCGCCAGGGGCACATGGTGGGGGATCAGCTCGGAGAACACTCCGCACTCCCTGACCCTTCTTGCGATCAGCTGCGAGTACTGGCCCCCGTAGTCGATGACCACCACCACATCGCCGACCTCCCCGACTCGATCCCCCCGCTCGGTGGGGGCCACGGGCGCCGGGGAGAGCACTTCAGTCATTGACTAGAACGGATGCCTTCCCGTTGACCGCGCCCATGCCCACGCCCTGGTCGCGCTGGAGCGCCTTGCCCTCGGTCTGCAGGGCGGGGGCGATCACGACCTCCGCGCGGTTGAACTCGGCGAGATCCTTGTGGCCGCAGGTCGCCATCGAGGTGCGCAGGCCCCCGAAGAGGTTGAACGTGCCGTCGTTCTCGCGCGCCGGGCCCACGAGGATCTCCTCGAGCGTCCCGTTCTGGGTGGTCGCCACGCGCGCGCCGCGGGGGAGCGTGGGGTGGAAGGTCGCCATCCCCCAGTGGTACCCCTGGCCGGGGGCTTCGTAGGCGCGGGCGAGCGGCGAGCCGATCATCACCGCGTCGGCGCCCAGCGCGATCGCCTTGGCGACGTCCCCCCCGTTGCTCATCCCCCCGTCGGCGATCACCATGGAGTAGTCGCCGGTCTCGAGCATGTGCGTCGAACGCGCGTGCGCCACATCGGCGATCGCGGTCGCCTGGGGCACCCCGATGCCGAGCACCCCGCGCGTCGTGCACGCCGCGCCCGGCCCCACTCCCACGAGCACGCCCGCCGCGCCCGTGCGCATCAGGTGCAGGCCGGTGTGGTAGGAGGCGCACCCCCCCACCACCACGGGCACGTCCAGCGAGGGGATGAACTCCTTGAGGTTGAGCGGCTCCGACACGGTCGAGACGTGTTCGCCGGACACCACCGTCCCCTGGATCACGAGCACGTCGAGGCCCGCCTCCAGCGCGATCTCGTGGTAGCGCAGCACCCGCTGAGGGGTCAGCGAGGCAGCGACGACGACCTTCTGCTCCTTGATCTCCGCGATGCGCTGGGCGATCAGCTCGGGCTTGACGGGCTCGCGGTAGATCTCCTGCATCTCGCGCGTGGCGAGCTCCTTGGGCAGCTGCGCGATCCGCTGCAGCTGCTCCTCGGCGTCCTCGTAGCGGGTGAAGATCCCCTCGAGGTTGAGCACCGCGAGGCCGCCGAGGCGCCCGACGATGCCGGCGGTCGCGGGCGACACCACCCCGTCCATCGCGGAGGCCATCATCGGCAGCTCGAACTGGTATGGCCCGAGCTTCCAGGAGATGTCGATGTCGTCGGGGTCGCGCGTGCGCCGCGAGGGCACGATCGCGATGTCGTCGAAGCCGTAAGCCTGGCGCGCCTTCTTGCCACGTCCGATCTCGATCTCCATCAGCGCATCATTGCAGTCTTCGCGGACGGGCACGGAGACGCCGCACCCGGCCGGGAACCCTTGGGTATCCTCGCTGTGTGAGCAATACGAACCCCACCGGAAGCGGCGAGAATCCCGAGGCTGGGCGGGCAGAGGGTGGGCGGACGGATGACGGGCAGGCAGATGGTGGGCGGGCAGAGGGCGGGCGGGCAGAGGGCGGGCGGGCAACCTATTCTCCGTGCGCGATCGAGCAGCGCCGCCAGCGGCAGTGGGACGCGCGGGATGCGTTCCGGACGCCACCCGTCGAGGCGGGTCGGACGGGCATC
>JBOGYA010000333.1:0-3254 GCA_050696515.1 Solirubrobacteraceae bacterium | reverse complement strand
GCCGCCACCTTGGCGAGCGCGACGGCGCGGATCGCGGGGCCGGAGAGGCCGCCGGTGCCTCCGCCCAGCCAGGGCGCACGTCGACTCGAACGCGCCTCGGGAGCCAGCGCGGTGGCGCGCAGGGTGTTGATCAGCGAGACCGCGTCAGCGCCGCCTTCCTGGGCAGCCCGGGCACACAGTGCGACATCGGCCGTGTTCGGGGTCAGCTTGACGATCAGCGGCTTGGAGGTTCGCGGGCGCACCTCACGCACAACTGCCTCCAGGGTCGCGGGATCGGCGCCGATGTCGAGACCTGTCTTCACGTTGGGGCAGGAGACGTTGAGCTCGAGCGCCGCGATCTCCGAGTGCTCGTCGCAGCGCTCCAGCAGCGCCGCGATCTCGGTGGCCGTGGAGCCCATGACGTTGGTGATCAGCGGCACGGGAAGCCTCGCCAGCTCGGGAAGGTCGTGGGTCAGGTAGCCCTCCACACCCTTGTTGGGCAGGCCGATCGAGTTGATCAATCCGGCGGGCGCCTCGCACAGTCGTCGTGGGGGGTTGCCATCGCGGGGCTCCAAGGTGATCGTCTTGGACACGAAGGCCGCGAATGGAAAGTCCGCCTCCAGCGCTTCGCCGAACACCTTCCGGGCGGCGGGCACGTCAAAGGTGCCCGAGGCGTTGACGACCCGATGGGCGAGTTCCAGTCCACAGAAGCTGAAGCTCAATCCGGGGCTCCAGCAGACGGCGTTACACAGTCGAGCTGGGCGGCGTCGAGCACCGGGCCATCGATGCAAACGCGCAGGTAGCCGCCGGTGCGCAATGGGACCACGCAGCCGAAGCAGGCCCCAAAACCGCAAGCCATGTCGGACTCGAGGGCGAGTTGCGCAGGGACCTCACGCTCAGCGCACATGCGTCTTACCGACTCGAGCATCCACGCCGGGCCGCACGCATACACCGTCGCGTGCGACTCTCGGGCGAGCTCCTGCTCGAGCAGGTCTGTGACGAAGCCATGATGTCCTTGGGAGCCGTCGTCGGTAGCCACGTGGGCGTTCCGCAGCAGCCTGGCCCCCGTGGCGCGGTGTCCATCGCGGAAGCCAAGCAGTGCGGTTGGGCGGTGGCGACCGGCATCCATGAGCGCGTCCTGCCAGATCGCGAGCGGCGCGATTCCGGCGCCGCCCCCGACGAGGATCGCGCGGCGGCCGTCGGCGGGCGCCGCGAAGCCCACACCTAGCGGCCCCAACACCCACAAGCCATCTCCCGGGCGCAACTCGCACAACAGGTGTGTGCCCGGTCCCACATCCTCCAGCAGGAAATGGGCCTCGCCATCGCTCCATCTGGCGATCGAGAAGGCGCGGGGCAGGTAGGGGCGCTCGTCCTGGCCTCCCCCCCACCGCTCCGCAGCTGTGAGCATCGCGAACTGGCCGGGGTCCGGTGGGGGGCCGCCGGGGTCGGCGACACGCAGCACCCGGTAGGCGCCCAGCTCCTCGTTGCCGGTCACGCGCAGCCACCGGCGCCCGAACGGGGCCGTTTGCCGAGTCACGCCACCCCGGCCCCGGGGCGCTCGGAGGAGTCACCGCGCGAGGAGGGGGTTGCGTCAGCGGCGGGTGACCGATCGGGGGCAGCGGCACTCAGTCCGGAGGGCTGGGTCGGCCAGCCCCCGCGGTGGAGCTCCTGCAGGCAGAGCACCGGTGGGGGACCGTGCTGGCGGGCGCTCGTGATCGCGCGCGCGGCGGACACGCCGGCGGCGAGCGTGGTGAGGCAGGGGACGCCGCGGGTCACGGCGGCGCGGCGGATCTGCCAGCCGTCGGTGCGCGCGCCGGAGCCGGTGGGAGTGTTGACGACGAGATCGACGTCGCCGCGCTCGATCCAGTCGAGCACGTGGGACCCACCCTCGGAGACCTTGTTGAGCGCCTGCACGGGGATCCCCATGCGCGCGATCGCCTCGGCGGTCCCGCGGGTGGCGAGGATGCGGAAGCTGTTGTCGTGCAGCGCTTGGGCGATCGCGAAAGCGCCGGCCTTGTCGGCGTCGGTGACGGAGATGAACACGGTGCCGCGCAGCGGCAGCGGGCAGCCGGCGGCGGCCTGGGCCTTGGCGAAGGCGGTGGGGAAGTCGCGGGCGATCCCCATCACCTCCCCGGTGGAGCGCATCTCGGGTCCGAGCACGGCGTCGGCGCCCTCGAAGCGGTCGAAGGGGAGCACCGCCTCCTTGACGGACACGTGGTCCCCGAAGCCGAGCCCTTCGCGCTCGCGGGGCAGCCCCAGTGCGGCGAGTGGCTCGCCGAGCATGACCCGGCAGGCGAGCTTCGCCAGCGGCAGCCCGACGGCCTTGGAGACGAACGGCACGGTGCGCGATGCGCGGGGGTTGGCCTCCAGCACGTAGAGCTCGCCCGCGACGACGGCGTACTGCACGTTGAGCAGCCCCACCACCCCGATCTGCAGCGCGAGCTCGCGCGTGGTCGCGCGGATCTGCTCGAGCATCTCCCCCCCCAGCGAATGGGGGGGCAGCACGCAGGCGCTGTCGCCGGAGTGCACGCCAGCCTCCTCGACGTGCTGCATGATCCCGCCGATCCACACCTCGGTTCCGTCGCACAGAGCGTCCACGTCGACCTCGATCGCGTTCTCGAGGAAGCGGTCGAGAAAGATCGTGGTCGTGACCTCTCGCGGTAACTCTCGGCGCAGGTAGTCGGCGAGACCCTCGCGCGAGTAGACGATCTCCATCGCGCGGCCCCCGAGCACGTAGCTGGGGCGCACCAGTAGCGGGAAGCCGACCTCCTCGGCTCGCTGCAGGGCCTCCTCCACGGAGCGCGCAGTCGCATATGGAGGGGCCTGGTAGCCGAGGCGCCCGAGCAGCTCGCCGAAGCGCCCGCGGTCCTCGGCGAGATCGATCGCCTCCACGCTCGTGCCGAGCAGCGGCACGCCGGCCGCGGCGAGGCCGGCGGCGAGCTTCAGCGGGGTCTGCCCGCCGAACTGCACGATCACCCCCTCTGGCTTCTCCACCTCGACCACGCCCAGCACATCCTCCAGCGTGAGCGGCTCGAAATAGAGGCGGTCGGAGGTGTCGTAGTCGGTGGAGACGGTCTCGGGGTTGCAGTTGACCATCACCGCGTCGCGGCCGGACTCCCTCACCGTCATCGCGGCGTGCACGCAGCAGTAGTCGAACTCGATGCCCTGGCCGATGCGGTTGGGGCCGGAGCCGAGGATCACCACCGAGGGGCGCTCGCCGCGCTCCACCTCGTGCTCGAGCGCCGGCCGCGGCACATCAGCGTCCGGAGAATCTC
>JBOGYA010000332.1:0-3280 GCA_050696515.1 Solirubrobacteraceae bacterium | reverse complement strand
AAGGGGTTCTCCGAGGAGAACATCTTCGCGGCGTCGCCCGCCTCCACGATCCGCCCGCGCCACAGCAGCGCGATGTATTCGCCGATCCGCCGCGCGGAGGCGATGTCGTGGGTGACGACGATGTACGTGCCCCCGTGCTGGCCGTGCATCTCCTTGATCAGTTCGCACAGCAGCGCCGTGCGCACCGGATCGAGGCCCGAGTCGGGCTCGTCGAAGATCACGATGTCCGGCTCCATCACCAGCGCCCGGGCGAACCCCGCGCGCTTGCGCATCCCCCCGGAGAGCTGGTTGGGGAAGTAGTCGATCGCATCGGAGAGCCCCACGTCGCTGAGGCGCTCGCGGACCAGCTTGCCGATCTGCGCCTCCGACATGTCCGTGTGCTGGCGCAGGGGAAAGGCGACGTTGTCGAACAGCGACATCGACCCGAACAGGGCGCCATCCTGGAAAAGCACCCCGATTTTGCGGCGCAGCGCCAGCAGGTCGGGCATCGCCAGGCTCGGCACCGACTGGCCTTTCACCACGACATCCCCGGAGTCGGGGAACATCAGCCCGATCAGGTGTTTGATGAGCACGCTCTTGCCCGTCCCCGAGGGGCCGAGCACGGTCGTGATCGTGTGGTCGGGGATCGCCACGTTGAGCCCGTTCAGGACGGCGATCCCGCCGAGGCGCTTGTGCACGTCGTAGCAGCGGATCGACCACTCCCCCGCGCCGTGCTCGCTGTCCCAGTCGAACTCCGAGTGGTACTCGAACTGCGCCGCCGCGTCGAGCGTCACGCTGTCCTGCGCGCTCGCGCCCTGGCCCGCTGGGACCTCTGCGCCCCCGAGTGGGTCCTCGCCCATGCTCTGACCCTCCTCCATGCCCGGGATATTAGTCCCCGCTCCCGATCCGCACCACTCCATGCCCCCGCGCGCCGTAGTATCGGCCCCCATGGCGCAGACGATCGCGGTCCTCTCCCAGAAGGGCGGCACCGGCAAGACCACCGCGGTACGCACGCTCGCGGACGCGCTGCGGCGCGCGGGGGTGCGCACGCTGGCGGTGGACCTCGACCCGCAGGGCAACCTCTCGGACTACTTCGACGTGCCCCCCGACGCGCAGCCCACGATCGGGGACGTGCTGAGCGGGCGGGCCGAGGCGCGGGAGGCGATCCACGAGGACGTGATCCCCGCCAACCTCAACCTCGCCGAGACCGAGCTTTCGCTGGGCGGCCGGCTGGGGCGCGAGCTGACGCTACGGCGGGCGCTCGCCAAGCTGCCGGGGGACTCCTACGAGCTGGTCCTGATCGACTGCCCTCCCTCGCTCGGCCTGCTCACCGTCAACGCGCTGGTGGCCGCCGACTACGCGCTGATCACCGCCGAGGCCCAGTACTTCGCCCTACAGGGAGTCGAGCAGGCGCTGGAGGTGATCGAGCTCGCGCGCGACACGCTCAACCCCGAGCTCGAGCTGCTCGGGGTGCTGCTCAACCTCGCCGACATGCGCACCGTGCACTCCCGCGAGGCGCTCGCCTCGCTACGCGAGCAGCTCGGGGAGAAGGTGCTCGACACGGTGGTGCGCTCCTCGATCGCCTACGCCGAATCGGCCGAGCGCGCCGTCTCGATCCTCGACCACCGCCCCGACCTTGGCGCCGACTACCTCGCGGTCGCCGAGGAGCTGCTGTCGCGGCTGCCGGGGCTCGAGGACGCGCGGGGGCGGCTGGCGGGGTTGGGGTAGACACCGCGGTCGCGAGGCATGGAGGCCTCGCGCCCACTTCCGCTGCTGGCACACTCACTCGCGCGGACGATCACAAACGAACACCCCAATCGCCACCCGTCGGGGCAACGCGCCACCCGCTACAGCTCCCGGACGTAGGCCCCCTGCGGCTCGAACGGGACCCGCAGCAGCGTGGCCCAGCCGTCGAGCTCGTCCTGCAGCGCCGTCACCACCGCGCCGGTGTGCTCGTAGAAGCACCACACGAGCACTGTGGGGCCGGCCCCGGAGATCGTCGCGCCCAGCGCCCCCAGCTCGCGCGCGTGGCCGGCGAGCTGCAAGGAGCGCGGAAAGAGGTGCGCGCGCTGGTGCTGGTGCAGGCGGTCGTGCAGGCCGCGCGCCACGAGGTCCCAGTCGCCGCGGGCGAGACCCAACGTGAGCAGCGCCCCGTGGGCCACGTTGAAGACCGCATCCCGCAAGGGCACCTTGGCGGGCAGGGCGGCGCGCGCCGCGTGGGTGCGCACGGGCTCGTGCGGCACGACCGCCAGCGCCTCCAGGCCCGTGGGGGGATCGAAGCGCGCGACCTCCCCGTCGGCGCACACCACGAAGCCGCCGTGCAGCGCCGCCGCGACGTTGTCGGGGTGGCCCTCCAGCTCCGCGGCCAAGGCGAGCAGGTCGGCGTCCAGCTCGAAGACGTGGTCGGCCGCCATCAGCCCCGCCACGATCGCCGCAGCGCTCGACCCGAGGCCGCCGGAGAGCGGGATGTCGGAGCCGATACGGAACGTGAACCCCTCCGCGGAGCGCAGGCGCTCGAAGGCTCGCACGCACAGGTTCTCCCGCCCGCGCGGCACCGGCAGCTCGGTCTCGACGGCGAACGTACCCGTCTCCTCGACCTCCAACTCCAGGTGCACCGCCAGCGCCGCAGCCATGCAGTCGAACCCCGGCCCGAGGTTCGCCGAGGAGGCCGGCGCGCGGACTACGCGGCGGCGGATCACGCGTGAGGGGTGAGCGCGAGTATTAAAAATCCGAGCCGCGTATAGCAGTTGTAAGACACTGCTCGAAAAGTTATATACACACCGCACCCCCTCGATCGCTGCTCATCTTCATCGGCCCACACGCGACACGCTTATTGGCATGGGTTCTAAGAGGGATCACCCAAGACCGCCTCTTCCAGCGCCACCGTTTCCGCGGCGCACGGGATCACGCGGCCGTTGGAGTTGTCGATCGCGGTCTGCTGGTCCTTCAGGCCGCGGCCGGTCATCACGCACACCACACGGGCCGCGCCGTCGGCGCCGTACTTGAGCAGGCCCGCCACCGACGCCGACGAGGCCGGCTCGCAGAAGAGCCCTTCCCGCGCCGCCAGCAGCCGGTAGGCGGAGATGATCTCCCCGTCGCTCACCGCGCGGATCGCGCCACGCGAGTCGGTCATCGCGGCCATCGCGTACTCCAAGCGCACCGGGTTGCCGATCCGGATCGCGGACGCGACCGTCCGCGGGTGCTCCACGGGATGGCCACCGACGATCGGCGACGCTCCCTCCGCCTGGGCGCCGACCATGCGGGGCAGGCGAGTGCTCCGCCCGGCGCCGTGGTATTCGCG
>JBOGYA010000331.1:0-3286 GCA_050696515.1 Solirubrobacteraceae bacterium | reverse complement strand
AGCAGGAGCCTGTCCGATGGCGCGCTGCGTTAGCAGGTCGAGGCGTCTGGGAATGCAGCGCGCGTGGAGCCGATGCCGCTGGGGAAGGTAACGCATGAGCTCGAGCTCTTGAAGCTTCGCCTTCGCGATACCGGGGCCGATCAGATCGAGCTCGCAGAGACTCAAGCGATGGCGCAGGAGATCAGCGCGATTCGGCTGCAGCTGAAGCGCCTCCGGTTCGACCAAGACGCGATGTCCCGTGCGGTGCACGAGGCCAACGCCTCCATTAGCGGCGGCACCACGCGTGAAGGGGAGGCCAGCCGGCGCACGATCGAGCACTCTTGCCCTGGGGAGCACGGCGGGCCTCAGTGTGGAGGAGGCTGAGGCGCACGATCGAGAGTCATCCCCCTCGCGCGCACACGCCACCGGTCCTGGCGTCCACGCTCTCGCAACGACACAGGGGCCCTGACGGTTACTCGTCGCGAGCCGCCGGCGGCAGCTAGCGAGTGGGAGCCACGAAGCAGACGGCCCCCACATCGGCGCCGCTGCACTCGACGCGTTGGAGATCGCCGAGCCCTTGCGACTCGAGGTCGACGTCAATCTGCCCGACGTGCGCGATGTGCACGGGCGTTGAACCGCCGAACGGACTGTTCGGCAACGGCGCAGGTCCACTGTGCAGCACGCCGACTATCGCCGAAGCCGCTGCTGCGATCGCTGCCACCCCCAGGCGGGCCACCGTCGTATCGTGCGCCGATCTCTATCACTCGTGAATCCCCCCTTTTAGGGGTAGGCCGAAGGGCCTAGAACTGCCGACAACAAGAAGCAACTCGGGTCGCCCGGTTGGCCGCAGCCGGGTCGGCGTTCTCGCCGTTAGGGCCCGAGTCGGCGGGGAGCGGCTCCGGGGGGATCCGACAGCCTTGGGCCGCCCCTCGCCTCTCTCCGCTTCGATCCGAAGCGGGCGGACGGCGTAGCCTCCGCGCAAGGGTCCAGCGGAGAGCGCCCAGGCCGCCGGGCGCTCTCCGCTCTTGGACTTCGGACGCCAGGCAGGCCGCCGCAAGAGGCCTAACGGATCCGTTTCGTACCTCCGCGCTGCCCCCGCCGCATGGAGGGCCTCGCGAACTGCTCCTATCATCGCGCCCGAGGGGCTGCTTCACCTATCGCTGAGAAGGTGGTTTCCCACGCCGCTTCACTCCCCTTCCAGGGCCGGTCGCACCGGCAAACGCAGATGCACTAAAGTCAGCGGGGCGGACTGGTGGACCCAACCCAGGGCATGCCGCAAGCTGGGTTCGGGGGATCCGCGCTTCGGCGTCCCCGGTTCGCAGGGGCGGCCCGGCCTCTTGGACAGCCGGGCCGCCACCCCTCACTCCTCCGGCCTTGATGCGCTCGCGACGATCTCGCGTGGCGTCGATGCGGCTAGTCGTCGAGGAGGTCGTCGAAGTAGTCGGCCAGGCGGTTGAGGACTCGGGCGGCGGCGCCGAGCTCGGCGTTTGAGAATCCGGCGAGTGCCGCCCGCCAGCGGGGCTCCATCTGAGCTTGGCGCTCGGCGACGACGGTAGCGCCGCGCGCGGTCAGGGACGAGAGAACCACGCGGCGGTCCTGCTCCGAGCGGGCCCGCGCAACGAGTCCGGCGGCCTCGAGGTGATCGAGCATCTGGGCCACGGTCGCCGGTGTCAGGTCGGCGTGGTCGGCGAGCTCGCGCGCGGAGAGCTCGGGCCTCCCGGCCAGCCCGAACAGCAGTCCGTATTGGGCGTAACTGATCTGGCCCGGCCGGTGCGTCTCGCGCCCGCGCAGCTTTCGCATTGCGACCATCGCCCGCTTGAACGCCAGTCCGAGTTGCCCCGCCGGCGTCGAGGGGTCGTGGATCGCGCTCTCGGATGCCTTCGTGGGAGCGGTCTTGTCGTTGGACGCCTTGGTGGTGCTCATGCCAGCGCCTCCGCGACGGCACCGGAGTCGATCGCGACACGGTCCGGGCCCTCGACCCCGCCGGCTTTCGCGGCATTGCGGGCGTTGGATTCGGCGCGCATCAGGACGACGCAGGGAACGAGCGCCACGACGGCGATCGCGACCGACCACCAGAAGGCGGTTCCGTATGCGCGGGCGGCGGCATTCCTTGTGTGTGCGTGGCGCAACCCGTCGGCGAGCACGACGGCCAGCATCGTCGTGCCGATCGAGCCGCCGACGCGGTTCAGCACGTTCAGCTGCGGCGTCGCGTGGCTGACCTGGCTGCGGTCGAGCGCGGCGAAGGCGGCGGTCATCGCCGGCATGAAGCTGGCGCCCATCCCGGCGCCGCGGAGGACCATGAAACCGCAGAGCTCGGCGACGCTGGTGTGAGCGCCGATCAGGCCGAACGGAACGGTCATCACAGCGGTGACAAGCACACCGGCCAGCGCCACACGACCGCCACCGTAGCGCTCGGTCATCTTCGCGGCCAGCGGCATCGAGACCGCCATGCCCAACCCCTGCGGGCCCGTCAGCAAACCGGTCTTGACCACGCTGAAGCCGCGCAACTCCTGCCAGTACAGCGGCATCAGGATCATCGCCCCGAACACCGCCGCGCCAAGCGCGAACATGACGATCGATGCGGCCGAGAAGTGCCAGCTGCGATACAAGCGCAAATCGAACAGCGGACGCTCGACGCGCAGCGCGCGAAAGACGAAGCCTGCCACGAGCACCGCGCCGACCACGACCGGGCCCCAGACATGGGCGTTGCCGAACGCGCTGTAGATGCCCGCCTCGGCCAGGCCATAGGTGACCGCCACCAAGCCAACCGACATCAGCGCCAGACCGGCGAAATCGAGAGAGTCGGTCTTCTCACCGTCCGTAGCTGGGATCAGCCGGATCGCCAACGGGATCGCGATCGCGCCCACGAAAAGGTTCACATAGAAGACCCAGTGCCAGCTCAACCCCTCGATGATCACGCCGCCAAGCAGCGGGCCGAGGGTCGGCGCGAGCATCATCGGCACCGCAACAAGACCCATCACGCGACCCATCCGCTTCGGGCCGGCGGCGTCGGCCATGATGATCTGCGCCAGCGGCATGATCATGCCGCCACCGACACCCTGAAGCACGCGAAACAGGATCAGCTCCGTCGCCGAGGTCGCCAGCCCGCACAGCAACGAGCCGAGCGTGAACAGCACCAAAGAGATGAGAAAGACGCGCTTGGCGCCGAACCGGCGCGACACCCAGCCGGTCACGGGAATCACCGCGGCCAACGACAGCATGTAGCCGGTGACGACCCACTGGATGCTCGCCAGACTCGAGTGCAGATCCTTGCCGAGCGTCGCAAGCGCGACATTGACGATCGTCG
>JBOGYA010000330.1:0-3288 GCA_050696515.1 Solirubrobacteraceae bacterium | reverse complement strand
CCCTCGAGCTGACGAAGGGCTTACGGGGGGAGGCGCACTCCAACTACAGACGCGCCAAGGAGGCGCTGATCAAGGCGGACACGTACGCCTACCGCGACCGGCGCAACCGCAAGCGCGACTTCCGGCGGCTGTGGATCACGCGCATCAACGCGGCGGCGCGCGCCAACGGGATGAGCTACTCCAAGTTCATGCACGGCCTGCAGCTGGCCGGCGTGGAGCTCGACCGCAAGGTGCTCGCCGACATCGCGGTGCGCGACGCCGACGCGTTCCGAGCATTTGCCGAGGTTGCCCGCGAGGCGTCGGCCGCCTGAACCTGGCCGCCGACATCGAGCCTCCCGGGCGCCGCTCCTCCAAGGACGGCGCCCTTTTTTGTATTGAGCCCCACTCCACCACACGAGCGAGCGTTCCGTCCCAAGCAGTGAGGAAGATCCACCGACTACCGCCAGGCCGTTTGCACACCGCCCCCGACCCGCACAGACTACGCCGATCCAAATCCAAGAAATGAATCCCATCGCCTCCCCACAGAACCCTCGTTTGCAGGAGCTGCGCCGGCTGCGGCGCAGGCGTGAGCGCGCGCGCAGCGGACGGTTCCTGGCCGAGGGCGAGGATCTGATCGCGGCGGCCGCGCGCGCGGGGTGGCCGGCGGTCGCGGGCTTCCGCGCGGCGGGCAGCGGCCTCGGGGCTCAGGGCTTCCTCGACGTGGAGCCCGCGGCGCTCGCGGAGGTCTCGACGCTCGGCTCGGGCACCCGCGTGATCGGCGTCTACGAGCAGCGCTGGCTGACGGCGCCGGTGGGGCCGGCGTGCGTGTACCTGCACGGGGTCGCCGACCCCGGCAACGTGGGCGCGGTGCTGCGCGCGGCGCTGGCCTTCGGGGCTTCCTGCGTGGCGCTCGGGCCGGGTTGCGCGGACCCCTGCTCGCCGAAGGCGGTACGCGCGGGGATGGGCGCGATCTTCGCGGTGCCCCTCGCGCGTGCGCACGACGTGCGGGAGCTGCCGGGGGAGCGGATCGCGCTGGTGGCCGATTCGAGCCCGCCGGCACAGCCGCTCGAACGGGTGCGCCGCCTCGTAGGCCCCGCGCGCGCGAGTGCCGAGGCTGGTGTGCAGGAGGGGATCGGCTTCGCCCTCGGCGCGCGCGTGGGGAGGCCCCGGGACGATCCGGGACGGGCCGCGGCGGGTGCGTTCACCCTGCTCGTGGGAGCCGAGCGTGAGGGCCTGCCCGCGGAGGTCGTCGCCGCGTGCGAGCGCGTGGTGTACATCCCGATCGCCAACGACTCCTTGAACGCGGCGATGGCGGCGACCGTCGCGCTGTATGAAATGACTAGGGTCTCGGCGTCGTGATCGAGCGGATCGGACAGCTGCGGGCACAGGCCGAGGGTGAGATCGCCGCGGCCGCGAGCGCCGAGGAGCTGGAGGCGTTGCGTGTGCGCCACCTCGGCCGCCGCGCGGAGCTGCCACAACTGCTGCGCGGGGTACGCGAGCTGCCCCCGCGGGAGCGGGGCGCGGTGGGCAAGGCCGCCAACGAGGCGCGCGTGGCGCTGGAGGGGCTGATCGAGGCGCGCGCGGCGCAACTGCGGGAGGCGGAGTTGGAGACGCGCCTGCACGAGGACCGCGTCGACCCGACCCTCCCCGGCGACCCCCCCCAGCCGGTGGGGCGCCTGCACGTGCTCACCGCCACACAACGGGAGCTGGAGGACATCTTCGTGGGGCTCGGCTTCACCGTGGTGGAGGGCCCGGAGGTGGAGACGGTGCACTACAACTTCGACGCGCTCAACCACTCCCCGACGCACCCGGCGCGGGCGCGCACGGACACATTCTACGTGTCTGACGAGCTGGTGCTGCGCACCCACACCTCGCCGATGCAGGTTCGCGCGATGGAAGCGCACCCGCCGCCGCTGTACGTGGTGATCCCCGGGCGGGTGTACCGGCCCGACAGCGACGCCACCCACACCCCCCAGTTCCACCAGGTGGAGGGGTTGGCCGTCGATGCGGACATCACGCTCGCCGACCTCAAGGGCACGCTGCTGGCGTTCGCGCAGGCGGTGTTCGGCGAGCAGCGCGACGTGCGCCTGCGCCCCCACTTCTTCCCCTTCACCGAGCCTTCCGTCGAGGTGGACGTCTCCTGCTTTCACTGCGCCGGCAAGGGCTTCAGGGGCGACGGCGCGCGCTGCTACCTGTGCAAGGGCGAGGGGTGGCTGGAGGTGTTGGGCGCGGGCGAGGTGGACCCGAACGTGTACTCCTACGTCCCCACCACCGCGCGCAACGCGCCGGGGTACGACCCGGAGCGGGTGCAGGGCTTCGCGTGGGGCATGGGGATCGAGCGGATCGCGATGCTCAAGCACGGGATCCCCGACCTGCGCCTCTACTTCGAGAATGACGTCAGGTTCCTGGAGCAGTTCGGCTGATGAACACGCATACCGGCGCTGGCCGGTGTCCTCAGTCGCTCGCGTGCTCAGCACGCCACGCTCCTTGCGTCCTTGGCCAGCTTGGTCTGCGTGCCCATCAGGGGCGTACTTGGTCAAAAGGGGTCTGTTCATGAGGGTCCCGTGGGAGTGGCTGCGCGAGTACTGCGACCCCGGCCTGGACGTGCGGGGGGTCGAGGAGCGCCTGACGATGACGGGGACGAAGGTGGAGGCGATCCACCACCACGGGGTGCGGGCGCCCGAGCGCTTCGTGGTGGGCCGCGTGCTCGCCTGCGAGCGCCACCCCGATGCCGACCGTTTGAGCGTCTGCGAGGTCGATCTCGGCGACGCCGCACCCGAGGGGCCGGCGACGATCGTGTGCGGGGCGCCCAACGTCGCCGCGGGGCAGACGGTCGCCGTGGCGTGCCCGGGCGCGGTGATGCCCGACGGCATGGAGATCGGGCGCGCCAAGTTGCGGGGAGTGGCCTCCGAGGGGATGATCCTCGCCGAGCGGGAGCTTGCGATTGACTCGAGCGCGCCCGCCCAGGGCATTCTTGTCCTGGACGATCGATCGGAGACGGGCCGGCAAGGCGGCTGGCAGCCAGATCACGGCGCCCCGTCCAATGAGCGGGACCCCGCTCACTCTGGCGGCGGCGTGTCTCCCACGGCGGAGGGGCTCGCCCCCGGGACCCCGCTCGAGCGGGTGCTGGCGATCGCCACAGAGGTGCTCGAGCTGGAGGTCACCCCGAACCGCCCCGACTGCCTCGGGGTGTACGGGGTCGCGCGCGAGTTGCACGCCGCCACCGGCGCCCCGCTCGCGCCGGCGCCGTGGAGCGAGGACCCCGGCAGCGCGGGGCCGCTGCCGGCCGTGGCGAATGGAGCCCCACCC
>JBOGYA010000329.1:0-3294 GCA_050696515.1 Solirubrobacteraceae bacterium | reverse complement strand
CCGCGCTGGATCGCCTGGCGGATCCAGAGGGTGGCGTAGGTGGAGAAGCGGAAGCCCTTGCGCCAGTCGAACTTCTCGCTGGCGCGGATCAGGCCGAGCATCCCCTCCTGCACGAGGTCGGCGAGGGGCAGCCCCTGGTTCTGGTAGCGCCGCGCGTTGGAGGCGACCAGACGGAGGTTGGAGTTGATCATCAGTTCCTTCGCGCGCAGGTCCCCGCGCTCGATCCGCTGGGCCAGTTCGATCTCCTGATCGGGCCGGAGCAGGGGGTAGCGCCGCGAGTGCGCGAGCAGCTGGTCGACGGACTCGGGGATGAAGCTTTCCGGCTCCGCGGCCACCGGACGCGGGCGGCTGGCGGGTGCCTTGCGGGCCTCGTCGTAGGCGGGATCCAGGGCAATGGTGCTCGTCGCCGGACCCTCGGCGGTCTCAAGAGTGTCTAGTGTGGTGATCTGGCGCTTATCGTCTGACATGGTGCTTGATCTTTCTTAATCCGATGCTTGGAGTCGGAATTATAGGGCACAGTAGTTGTGTTGTCAATTATTCTCGGCGGAGTGGCGCGCCAGGGACGATCCTCCATCCTGTATATGCGGAGGTACTCCCTTTGAGCCCATCAGCACGCCAGAAGTTGCTATACCCCGGAAAGCTGATCTACCCGCCGGGCCATTGGGTTATGCGGTTGTTATTCGCTTGCCTGCGCTTCTTATTCGCGCGCGGGGTCGAGAAACCTGCGATGCTTGATGTTCGGCTCATCGGACGGACGCGCCGTACGCCAAAGCCCGTGCCCTCTGGCTGGCCGGGTTGACCGTCCCGCCTACGGCGCCTGCGTGTGTTCGGCCCCGGTCTTGGTCGTGAGCACCGCGGTGTTGCCGCGCGTGAGCGTGCGGCGCACGAGGCCCGGGAGCAGCAGTCGCGCCGCGGCGGCGAGCGCATAGGCGCGGGGCACGTAGCGTTCGGGGCGCCGGCGCGGGCCCGCGTCCACGATCGCCTCCGCCACGCGCGCGGGCGTGGAGACGATCCACGCGGTGTGCCGCCGCGCGATCAGCTCGCGCGCGGGAAAGCCCTCGGTCGCGATGAAGCCGGGGAGCACCACGCCCACGTGCACCCCGTGCGCCTGCTCCTCGGCGTAGAGCGCGTCGCTCCACCCGCTCAGCGCGCACTTGCTCGCCGAGTAGGCGCCCGATCCCGGCCGGGTGACGCGCGCGGCGGTGCTCGACACGTTGACGACCGCGCTCGGCGCGGAGGCTCGCAACAGCGGCAGCAGCGCCTCGGTGAGCCGCACCGGGGCGTCGAAGTTGAGCGCCATCGTCTGCTGCACGTTCGCGTAGCCGCTCTCCGCGAACGTTCCTCGCCAGGCGGCCCCGGCGTTGTTGACCAGCAGCGTCAGGCGGCCGTCGTGATGCTCGCGTAGGTGGGCGAGCACGCGCGCGGGGGCGTCGTCTTCGACCAGGTCGAGCGCCAGGCATGTGCACGGCGCGGGCAGCGTCTCCGCGAGGCTGCGCAGGCGCTCCTCGCGGCGCGCGACGAGCACCAGCCGCGCGCCGGGCTCACGCGCGAGGCGCCGCGCGGTCGCTTCGCCGATGCCGCTGGAGGCGCCCGTGATCACCGCGACGAGTGGTCCGCTCACGGCGGCGACCTTACACCAACCGCACCGGCGCCCGGTAGGCTGTGGTTTATGGAGCCCTCGGGTCAGATGCTGCCGGTCGAGGGCCACCGCTTGACGGGCATCTCCCCGCGGGCGTTCCAGCACCCCGCGGACCGAGCTGCCTCCGCCGCACTAGGGTCAATTCCGTATTTGGACACCGTGGTGCGCAAGCTCGTGGAGCTCGGCTACGAGCGCGCGCTGCGCCAGAGCTACCTGGGCTCCTCGGTGCGGCTCGGCGAAGAGCAGCTCGGCGACGTGTGGCGCGAGCACGCGATCGCCTACGCCACGCTGGACATGGCTGAGGTGCCCGATCTGTACCTGACCCAGTACCCCTCGCCGAACGCGCTGGCGATCGGCTCCAAGCGCCCGATCGTCGTGGTGCAGTCGGAGCTGGTGGGCCTGCTGGACGCGGGGCAGCGGCGCGCGGTGTTTGCCCACGAGGCCGCCCACATCCTCGCCGACCACCAGCTGTACCGCACCGCGCTCTACATCCTGATGCTGCTGACGCGCACGTCGCGGCTGCTGCTCCCGCTGGCCCCGATTCGCACCGCGCTGATGGAGTGGGAGCGCGCCACCGAGCTGTCCGCCGACCGCGCCGCGGCGCTCGTCACGCGCGACCCGCTGACGGTGTGCCGCACGTTGATGTGCCTCGCGGGCGGCGCGATGGTCGAGGAGCTCGACCTCGATGCGTTCATGCGCCAGGGCTTGGACTACACCGAGAAGGGCGGTGGCCTGGAGCGCCTGACGCGCCTGCTGATCGACCTGGGCGTCAGCCATCCGATGCCGGTGAAGCGCACCCACGAGCTGATGGCATGGGTGCGCTCAGGCGAGTTTGACCGGATCGTCGGCGGCGAGTACCCGACCCGCGACGAACCCGTCGATGCCCGCGCCGAGGGCTCCGAGGCCGTCTCTCACTACTCCGAGCGCTTTCGCGACGCCTTCCGCGACGCCGGGGAGTCGGTCAACTCCGTCGGCCAGCAGCTCGCGGACTGGCTGCGGGGATCGGGCGGGGCGGACGGAGACCGTGGGGACGACGGGGAAGACGGGGAAGACGCAGATGGTGAGAGGGTTGATAGCGGCAATTGAGAGCTGAGTATAACGATAGTAGATATTATGCATTGGGTGGCAGGCGCAAGCAATAAAAAATCAGAGTTGTGTATAACAATTGTGGGACAAGGTTTGAAAAGTTATATACACACCCCGGCCCCTCATCGACTGCTGCCCCACTTTCCCTGCCCGTAGCGCGCGAGCTCCAGGCGCGCGACCACGCCGCGGTGGACCTCGTCGGGCCCGTCCGCGAGGCGCAGCGCGCGGGCCACGGTCCACGCGGCGCCCAGGGGGAAGTCGTCGCTGAGGCCGGCGCCGCCGTGCAACTGCATCGCCATGTCCACGACCCGCTGGGCCATGGTGGGCACGGCGACCTTGATCTGGGACACCGCACCGAGCATCTGTGGCGAGGAGGTGTCGATCAGCCACGCCGCGTGCAGCACGTGCAGGCGGGCCTGGTCGATCGCGATCCGGGCGTCCGCGATCCGCTCGCGGTTGCCGCCGAGGTTGACCAGCGGCTTGCCGAACGCAACCCGCTCGGTCGCACGGCGGCAGGCGAGCTCCAGGGCGAGCTCCGCGAGGCCGATCAGGCTCATGCAGTGGTGCAC